>JAQTVA010000034.1 GCA_028707055.1 Candidatus Bipolaricaulis sp.
CCGGCGACGCTCGACATCCGGGTTCTCTTCGCCGGAGGGTTGCGGGTGAACGCGTTCGCATACGAGCAGGTGGTCGTGAACGTGACCTCTCGCTTCTGGCACGAAGCCGACCTCTCGATCGACGAGCGGGCGTCGTGGGTCCTGAACATGCTGGTTCACGAGTGCTGGCACGGCGGCTTCTGTGAGAACAGCGAGCGCTGGACCGACGCGCGGCTCGACGACGAGGCACTTCAGGGGCTTCTTGGGAACATCCAGAACGAAGGGATCGCGACGTACGTGAACTACACCGCGCAGGCGATCTTCCCGGCAGAGGCGGAGGAGGACTTCCAGATGCTCGACGATGCGGCAGAGGTCGCACGCAAACTCGAGACGATGAACGCGATCCTTGCGCAGCGGCATGTGCTTGATGAGGCGGCGCTTCGCGACCTTGCCTGGAAGGAAGGCGTGCTCGGCCGCGCGTTCTACGTCGGAGGAGCTCACATGGCCAGGACGCTCGACGAGCGGGCCGGCCGCCGCGCGCTCGTCGACACGATCGCGACCGGGCCGGTGTCGTTCGTCACGGCGTACAACGCCGTCGCCGACCCAGCGCTTCGCGTTTCCGTCGCCGCGGCGTGACGGCTTCGCCGGCGATGAACGCCGAAGAACGTAGCGCGCGACTCACGGGTAGGAATGCCGAGCCAGAGGGCGCGTCGGGCGATCGGCGCCGGACCGGATCTTGAGACAAGGAGCCTGCATGAAACGCGAGCAGTGGAAGGGGATGGGGACGTTCACGGCGATCTGGGCCGGGCAGCTTCTGTCGCTCCTGGGCACGGGGATGACCCAGTTCGCGATGACGATCTGGGCGTGGCAGATCACGGGTCGAGCGACCGCTCTCGCCCTTGTCGGCGTCTGCGCGTTCGCGCCCGTCATCCTCATCAGCCCGCTCGCCGGCGCGATCGTCGACCGCGCGAACCGCAAACTCCTGATGATCCTGTCGGACCTTGCCGCGGGAGTCGGAACGCTCACGATCCTCCTCCTCTACCTGGCGGGAGTCCTCCAGATCTGGCATCTGTACGTGGTGGTGTCGTTCATCGGGGTCTTCGGCGCGTTCCAGTTTCCGGCCTACTCGGCGACGATCAGCGTGCTCGTCGACAAGTCGCAGTACGCGCGCGCGAGCGGGATGATGTCGCTTGCCGGGTCGATCTCGGGCGTGTTCGCCCCGGTGGCCGCAGGGATTCTGCTCGCGCCGATCGGGATCGCCGGGATCCTCGGCGTCGACCTCGCGACGATGTCGACGGCGATCCTCATCCTGTTGTGTGCGAAGATACCCCAGCCGGCGCGATCAGCCGAGGGGGTGAAGGCGCGCGGCAGCCTGCTCCGCGAGGCGGGCTTCGGCTTCCGCTACATCGTGGTACGACGAGGTCTGCTGGGCCTCTTGTGCATGTTCTTCCTGTTCAACGTGACGACAACGTTCGGGTTCACCGTCCTCGCGCCGATGATCCTTGCCCGTACGGGAGACAACGCCGTCCTCCTGGGGAGCGTGCAGTCGGCGGCCGGAATCGGCGGTGTGGTCGGCGGCGTGCTCCTGAGCCTCTGGGGCGGCCCGAAGCGCCGCGTGCACGGAGTGCTCATGGGGTGCGCGTTCGGCGGGCTCGTCGGGTTGGTGGGAGTCGGCCTTGGACGGTCGCTGCCCGTGTGGGCGGGGGCGATGTTCACGATGGCCATGATCTTCCCGACGGTGAACGCGTCGAGCCAGACGATCTGGCAATCGAAGGTGCCGCCCGATCTGCAGGGGCGCGTCTTCTCCGTGCGCCTGATGATGGCCCAATTCGGGACCCCGCTCGCGATGCTCCTTGCGGGCCCCCTGGCCGATCGCGTCTTCGAGCCGGGGATGCGGGCGGGCGGCGCGCTAGCGAAGACGTTCGGCCCCCTCGTCGGGACGGGCCCGGGTGCGGGAATGGCCTTGATGCTGGTGTTCGGCGGTCTCCTGGCGGCCGTGGCAGCAACCATTGGCTACATCTACCGCCCGCTCCGCGTGGTCGAGACCGCGCTGCCGGACCACGACGCGGCGGTGGTGCCCGCTGACTGAAGACTCGGTCCGAAGTCGGGCCGTGGGCGGCTCCGCCGACCACCGCATGGAGTGGAAGCCCATCCTGGACGGGCAAGTCGCCCCGTGGCTATGGCGAGTCGACGTCGCCGGCTTCGCGATGGAGGCGCTCTTCGTCCGGGGCGTAGAGCCTGACTCGGTCGCGTGGGTGCTGCCGACGGGCAGTCCTCACGCCAACAACGTGGTCGAGGTCGAAGACCGGACGATCGCCCTCATCGAGACGGCCACGCAGAAGCACGGCGTGACGCGGTCTTCGCAGACGTTCGAGAACGTGGGAAGCCGGAAGGCCGACACTCCACCCGGTTCGATGGCGGCTGAGGTCCAGCCTGTAATCACCACACGTTCCCGGGTGCCCGCGGGGTAGAGCGGACTGCCGGCTCTCAAGGAACGTGAGGTTGCGCCGCAGCCTTCTCCCGCTCGAGGTCCTGTCTACACGTAGCCTTCCTGCTTCAGCGACAGAAAGCCGTCGGCCGTGACGATGAGGTGGTCGAGGACACGGATCCCGAGGAGCTGACCAGCTTGGACAAGGCGCTTGGTGAGAGCGATGTCCTCGGGGCTCGCCGCGAGCGTTCCCGATGGGTGGTTGTGAGCGAGTAGGACGGAGGCCGCACGGTCGGCGATTGGATCGGCGAACACCTCCCGCGGATGAACCTGGTTCGTGTCCAGCAAACCCACGGTGACCACGCGGGATGCGATCACCTCGTTCGCCCCGGACAGTGAGACGCAGACGAAGTGCTCCTGCTTCTGGCCGCGGATCTCTTGCACGTACGGGAGGGCATCGCTGGCGTGCCGGACGACGGGGCGTCCCTTGCGGAACCAGCGCCGCCCGAGTTCAAGGGCGGATGCCACCTGGCAGGCCTTGGCCTCGCCGAGGCCATCGATGGTGCGCAACGCGCGCACGTCGAGGCTCGGTTTCCCCTCGGTCTCGCGCAGCACGCGGCTCGCGAGTTCCAGCACGCCGAATCTCCGCGTCCCGCTTCCGAGGAGGACGGCGAGCAGTTCGACGTCGGAGAGAGACTCCGCACCTCGCGAGAGCAGCTTCTCGCGGGGACGGTCGACGCGCGGCAGTTGGCGAATGCGACGGACTTCGTCCGGATCCCATCGAGTCAGCGACGGCTCGGACACGTGGATGCCATGGTCATGCATATCTCCATTATCTTCATATCGTTCAGGCAAACAAGCCCGAGGATAGGAAGCGAACCGTGACGCGACCTTGTGCTCGGCCCACGAAAGCGTGCACGAAGAAGAGCTGCAGTGGGCTCGAAGCCAAGGGCCGCAGCCTTCGGCTCTTCGTCAAGGACGGAGAGCGGTCGTGTTACAAGACGTTCACCGAGAACTGCAGGGCCTTCAGAGGAGCCGCCGCTTCCCACGGGCGGTGGTAGATGAAGCGGAACGTCTGCGGGCCGATGTCTACGGCCACGTACCGAAAGAGGAAGACGCCGGACGCGCCCAGGAGGTCGGACGCGGGGCGGTACTCGGCTTCTCGTGTCTCCCGCAGCACGGCGTACTCGACCTCCATGGCGTTCGTCCAGGTGTACCCTGTGGTTGCGTTCCCTTCGAGCTCGACCATCACGCGATCGCCGACGCGAAGGGCCAACGAGGCTCCCTCGTCCGACTCCGACACGAGACGATAGACGCGCAGCGCGTAGCCGCATACGGACGCGCTGGCGGAGTAACGGCCCAGTCGCTGCAGGTTCGACGTCGCAGCGACTTCGACCTCGGCGACGAACGATCCGACGTTCGTCGTGATCACGACTTCGTACCTCGCCGCCGGGAGGGGTAGGCCGCCTGCATCGATGAGCCTCACCCTGCCGATCCATGCCGCGGCATCGATCGTCGGAGCGTACTCCTCTTCGAATTGGACGGCGCCGCCTTCGTCGACCAGGCGCAGACGCTCGATGAGAACGCCGTTGGGGAAGCAGTCGGCGTCTCCCTCGTGGACGATCTCCAGGGCGAGGCGCGCCCCGGCCTCGAAGACGAAGCCGCCAAGCTTCACCTCAGCGGACCCACCGATCGACGACGCGTTGGCCGACGACCTCGAAACCGACTGCGCCATCGCACCTCCCGCAAGCACTGCCGCCACAGCAACTACGGCACCCGCGATCTGCCAAGGACGTCGCATCCGAATCACCTCTCGTGAGAACGTACTCCGAACGGCTCGAGTTGTTTCCCCCCGCGACTCGATCAGGGCGTCGTGGGTTGGCCGGGTTCGTCCACGGCGTGCTCGGGGATGGAGTCGATGTCGGCGGTCCGAAGCTGCGAGTCGAGCCGGTCCAGCGCAGCGGCCACGGCCGGGGACAGCCCCTCGCCGAACGACAGGTCCGCGGGCTCGACACCGACGAGGACGGTGCGGCCTACGGCCGAGGCGATGCGCTCCCACACGAACGCAATGGGAAGCCCGTGCGTCGACGCCAGCATCCGGTCTCGCGCCTGAAGCGGGAGGCGCCGGATCGCCCCCGGGGGGAGCCCCATGCGCGCGGCGTCGACCACCACGAGCAGATCTGGAGACTCACGAGCGACAAGCCCACAGGCGTTCTCGAACGCCGTTCCGCAGTCCACGGAGATCCATCCCCGGGCGCCGGCCAGGCGTGCGGCCGCCATCGGGCCGACCGCGTCGTCGTGGGACAGCCGGTTGCCCACCCCGAGGAGAACGCGCTTCACGGCTGGTCCGGCGCACGGGTGACATACCGTCCGACACCGCGGTACCGCGCGTAGCGAGCGGCGAGGAGGCGGTCGAGAGGCATCGCCTCGAGCTCGTGGAGATGGCGGACGAGGGCTTCTTTCAGGGCCGCTGACGTCGTCGCCGGGTTCTTGTGTGCGCCCCCCAGGGGTTCGGCGACGACGCCGTCGATCAGCCCTCGTTCGAGCAGGGTGGGCGCCGTCATCTGCAGGGCGGTGGCCGCTTCTCGGGCCTTCTCCTTGTCCTTCCACAGGATCGCGGCGGCCCCCTCGGGAGTGATCACCGAGTAGATGGCGTTCTCCAACATCAGCACCCGGTCGGCGAGGCCGATGGCGAGCGCGCCCCCCGAGCCGCCCTCTCCGATCACGACGGCGACGGTCGGAACCCGGAGGCCGGCCATGGTTTGGAGGTTCTCGGCAATCGCCCCGCCGATGTTCAGCTCCTCGGACTCGACGCCGGGGTACGCACCGGACGTGTCGATCAGGGAGATCACCGGGAAGCCGAACCGCTCCGCCAGTTCCATGGTTCGCCGGGCCTTCCGATACCCCTGCGGCCTCGTCATCCCGAAGAAGCGCTCCTTGTTCTCTTCGGTCGTGCGTCCCTTCTGCTGAACGAGGAGAGCTACAGGGCGGCCCTCCAGTCGCGCGAGCCCCGTGAGGAGCGCACGGTCGTCGCCGATGATGCGGTCTCCGCGCAGCTCGTAGAAGTCCGAGAAGACCGAGGCGATATAGTCTAGAGCGTACGGACGCTTCGGATGGCGAGCGATCCGAACCCGCTCCCAGTCGGTGAGGTTGGAGTAGAGATCCTGGCGCAGCGCGGAGAGCTTTTCCTCGAGCCGCTCGATTTCCTTTGACAGGTCGATTCCGCCGGATGCATTCAGTTGCCGTAGCTCTTCGATCTTCGCTTCGAGGAAGTCGAGGGTTCGCTCTTCGGTCATCTCGCCCCCACGAAGAAGCCGAGGGCCAGAGCCAGCTCGCTGCGGAGGTCCTCGCGGCGCACGATGCGGTCGATCTGCCCGTGCTCGAGGGCGAACGACTCCGTCTGAAAGTGCGCCGGCAGTTCCTCGGCGATCGTTTGCTCGATCACGCGGCGCCCGGCGAAGCCGATCATCGCACCGCGCTCGGCGATCACGATGTCTCCTAGCGAAGCGATCGACGCCTGCACGCCCCCTGAGGTCGGGTACGTCATCACCGAGACGAACGGCAGTCCCGCCACGGCCAGCCGACGCCGGACCACGACCGTCTTCGCCATTTGTAGGAGCGACAAGAGCCCTTCTTGGATGCGTGCTCCACCGGACGACGAGACTAGGATGAATCCTCGGCGGTCCGCGATCGCCGATTCCATCGCGCGACAGATCTGCTCGCCGACGACCGATCCCATGCTGCCCCCGATGAAGCGGAAGTCCATCACGCCGATGACGACCGGGCGCCCCTCGATGGCGCCGCGTCCCACAAGGATCGCATCGTCCAGGCCCGTTTTCGCCTGGGCCTCTGCGACGCGCTCATGGTAAGGGCGGCTGTCGACGAACGATAGGGGATCGTCGGTCGAGAGGCGGTCGCCGAGAGGTTCGTAGCTGCCCGGATCCAGGATCGACTCGAGGCGCTCCTGCGAGGTCTGAAAGAAGTACTCACCGCAGCTCGGGCAGACATTGCTGTTCTCGCGGACCCGCCGCTTGAACACAAGCTCGCCGCACGACTTGCACTTCATCCACAGGCTGTCGTCCGGCTCCCGATCCACATGCACACGCAGATACTGGCGTTCCTTGAACAGGGACATCGTTCACCTCACGAGCGGCGACGGCCTCCGAGCAAGAGGCGGGGCTTCTTCTGCTCCGCATCGCGCTTCTGGTCGTCGGTGCGCAGACTCTCCGGAAGGGCGGACCCGCTGGATACGACCAGGGACAGCATGTCCTCCACCGGCATGTCGATGTAGGTCACGAGGTTCTTCGGGACCACCACCATCGCCCCCGACAGGGGGTTCGGCACGGTTGGCACATAGACGACGAGGCACTCCTCGCCGATCGTATCGCTCAACGTGCCGGGGCTCTCGTTCGTTACCAGGCCGAGCATGTGGACGCCGTTCTTCGGGTACTCGATCATGACCACGCGCTTGAACGAGGCGATCTCCTTCGGATCGAGCATCGCGCCGGCAAACTGCTTGAACGTGCCGTACATCTTCCGAATGCCAGGCAGGATCAGGAAGACCCGTTCAAGGTAGGAGTAGAACGTCCTGCCGACGATGTTGCGGGCGATCACTCCGGCGATCAACACAGCCGTGATCAGGAGAGCGATTCCGAGCCCCGGGATCGAGTGCCCGACCGCGCGTTCGATGGCATCCCCGAGCGGCCGGCCTCTCCCGAGGAGGCCATCCAGCATGTTGTAGAGAATCCAGAGGATGTAGGCCGTCGCCCCGATCGGGAGGATCGCAAGCAGGCCGCTGACAAACGTTGCCCGGAGCCACAGCAAGAACTTCTTCATGCCGCCCTTGCCCACTCTCCCGTGTTCCCCATCCGGTGATTATAGAGGATTCGCGTATGATACGATCATGGTTCGCGCCCGGGCAATTCCGAAGCGGATCGCCATCGCTGTCGGCCTCGCTTGCGCCGTTCTGTACGGCGGTTTGATCGCCCTGCGCGTTCTGTACCCCGTGGCGCACCTTGACCTGGTGCGGGACGCGGCCGGCGAACGGGGACTGGATCCCGCCACGCTCTGCTCCCTCATCCGTGCCGAGAGTCGTTTCCACTCCGATGCGGTCTCTGTGCGCGGCGCGATCGGCCTCATGCAGATCATGCCGGACACGGGACGGTGGATCGCCGAGCAGACCGGACTCCTGGGGTTCGACCCCGGGATCCTCTTCGATCCGCGCACCAACCTCCGTCTCGGGACATGGTACCTGCGCTACCTCCTCGACCGCTTCGGCGGCCTCGAGCCGGCGTTGATGGCGTACCATGCAGGACCGACCCGAGTGGACGGGTGGCTCGCCTCCGGCGAGATCCCATACTCTGGGACGCGCGCGTACGTCGAACGCGTCCTCCGCGCCGTTCCGATCTACCAGGCGGCGCTCCGCTGGCCGATCGTGGTGCGAATCACGCCTTCCCTTCCTCTTTAGCGTTGCAGGTATGCGCGCCATGGGCTAGTATCCCCATCAATTCCAGAGGGATTTGACAGGAGGTTCCACCGTGGCGGAAGCGAAGAAGTGGGTCGAGAAAGACCCGACGCGTGAGAACGTCTTCTGGCCCACAGCCGAACTCAAGAAGCAGGCATGGGTTTCGGACGAGGCGATCTACAAGAAGGCGGCAGACGATCCCGTGGTATTCTGGTCGAAGCAGGCCGAGGAGCTTCGCTGGTTCAAGAAGTGGGACAAGGCGTACGATCCCACGCCGTATGCCTTCAAGTGGTTCGTCGGCGGGAAGATCAACCTGTCGTACAACTCCCTCGACCGGCACATCGAAGCCGGACACGGCGATCGAGTCGCCGTGATCTGGGAGCCGGAGCCGGTTGACGAGAAGGCGCTCCACATCACGTACAAGGAACTCCACGAGCGCGTCTGCAAGCTTGCGAACGGGCTCAAGTCGCTCGGCGTGAAGAAAGGCGACCGTGTCGGCATCTACCTTCCGATGATTCCCGAGGCCGTCGTGGCGATGCAGGCGTGCGCCCGCATCGGCGCGCCGCACAGCGTCGTCTTCTCGGCGTTCAGCCCGGAATCGCTACGCGACCGCTTGGACGATGCGGGAGCGAAAGTCCTGATCACGGCCGATGGCTACTACCGCCGCGGCAAGCCCATCGACCTCAAGAAGGCCGCCGAGCTCGGCAGTGAGGGGACGAAGGTCGAGAAGATCGTTGTCGTGAAGCGTCTCGATGGTTCGGCTTCGATGAAGAGCGGTCGCGATGTCTGGTACCACGACCTTGTGGCCAAGGCGTCGGCCGACTGCGAGGCCGAGCCGCTCGACTCGGAACACCTGTCGTACCTGCTCTACACTTCGGGCACAACGGGCAAGCCGAAGGGAATCATGCACACCACGGGCGGGTATGCCGTCCAGTCGTACGCGACCGCGAAGTGGAACTTCGACCTGCACCCGGGCGACGTCTTCTGGTGCACGGCCGATGTCGGCTGGGTCACCGGCCACACCTACATCAACTACGGTCCACTGATGAACGGCGTGACGACGTTCATGTACGAAGGCTCGCCCGACATGCCCGACTACGGCCGGATGTGGGCGATCATCCAGAAGCACAAGATCACGCAGCTGTACACCGCGCCGACGCTGATCCGAATGCTCCTCAAGCAGGGCGACGAGTGGCCGGCGAAGTACGACCTCACGAGCCTTCGCCTTCTGGGCACGGTCGGCGAGCCGATCAACGTCGACGCGTGGATGTGGTACTTCGAGAAGATCGGCGGCGGGCGCTGCCCGATCATCGACACGTGGTGGCAGACCGAGACCGGGGCGAACATGGTCAACAACCTGCCCGGCATCGGGCCGTTCATCCCCACAGTCGCCGGTCGCGGCTTCCCGGGGATTGTGGGCGACATTCTCGACTCGGGCGGCCAAACGGTGAAGGTCGGCGACGGCGGCTACCTCGCGATCTACGCCCCGTTCCCGCCGTCCCTGACGCGCGGCATCTACGGGGACATGGACCGCTTCAAGACCCAGTACTTCTCCGACTACGGCCCGGAGCGCTACTTCACGAGCGACGGCGCCCGCAAGGACGAGATGGGCAACTTCCGCATCACCGGGCGTGTCGATGACGTCATGAACGTTGCCGGTCACCGCCTGGCCACCGCCGAAGTCGAGAGCGCGCTGGCGCAGAACGACAAGGTCAGCGAAGTGGCCGTCGTGTCGAAGCCGCACGACCTGAAGGGTGAGGTGCCGGTGGCGTTCGTCCTCCTGCGCCGGGGCGTCGAGCCGTCCGAGGAAATCCGCAAGGACCTTCTGGCGACGGTGAACCGCGTCATCGGCCCCACGGGACGCCCGGAGGAGATCATCTTCGCGCACGATGTGCCGAAGACGCGCAGCGGCAAGATCATGCGCCGCATCCTGAAGTCTCTGGTTCGGGACGAACCGATCGGCGACCTGACGACGCTCCTGAATCCGGAGACCGTCAACGAGCTGAAGAAGGCCGTCGGCTACAAGGGCTGAGCCCGTGGCGGACGATCCACGCACAAGGCTGTGATGGAGCGGGGGCGCAGAGCCCCCGCTCGTCTTCTCGGAGGGGATGGTATGACGGAAGAGAGGGTGTTCGGAATGAAGGCGGAGTCCGGACGATGGATCTTCGTCCTGGTCGGGCTCCTGATGAACGTGTGCCTGGGCGCGGTCTACGCGTTCAGTGTGTTCCGCAAGCCGCTCGAGGCGCTGTGGGGCGTCTCGGCCACCCAGGCGGGACTCCCGTTCATGGTCTTTCTCGCTCTGTTCGCCGTGTTCATGGCGCTCGCGGGGGGGCTCGTGGCGTCGTGGGGCCCGCGCAAGACGAGCCTGCTCGGAGCGGTCCTCGTCGGCGCGGGATGGATCCTCGCAGGGTTTGCGCCCAACATTCTCTGGCTCACGATCTTCTACGGCGTCGTCGGCGGCTCGGGGGTCGGCATCCTGTATGGCTGCCCGATCGCCGTGGCGACGAAGTGGTTCCCCGACAAGAAAGGACTCGCCGTCGGGCTCACGCTCGCCGGGTTCGGACTCTCCGCGCTGCTCATGGCGCCGCTGATGACGAACACGATCGCCATGCAATCCGTGGGCGTCTCGAAGACGTTCATGTACTTCGGAATCGCTTTCCTCGCCGTGCTCGTCGTCCTGTCGTTCGGCCTACGGAACCCGAGGGCGGGCTGGAGGCCGGCGGGCTGGAAGGGCGCGACGGCGAAGGGAAGCTCGGGCGTCGATCTCGATCGCGGCCAGATGCTGCGAACTCCGGCGTTCTACGCCTTGTGGGGTACGTACATCATCGGCTGCTTGGCCGGCCTCATGGCCATCGGCATCGCCTCTCCCGTCGGCAGCGAGGTCGCCCTGCTCCGTCCCGAAGCCGCGGCCATCGCAGTGTCGGTGTTCGCGGTGTTCAACGGTCTGGGCCGGCCGCTCTTCGGTTGGCTGACCGACAAGATCACTCCCAAGGGCACGGCGGTCTTGTCGTTCGTGCTGATTCTTGGCGCGTCGGCGCTCCTCTACTTCGCCGGACAAGGGAGCGCGATCGTCTACTTCGTCGCCTTCTCGCTCCTATGGCTCAACCTCGGCGGGTGGCTGGCCATCGCCCCGACGGCGACGGCGACCTTCTTTGGCGCCAAGCACTATGCCAAGAACTACGGTGTGGTGTTCACCGCGTACGGCATCGGCGCGATCCTCGGGAGTCTCCTGTCGGGCATGATCCACGATGCGACGGGCGGCTATCTGCC
>JAQTVA010000035.1 GCA_028707055.1 Candidatus Bipolaricaulis sp.
CCGTCCTCGTCGAGCCGGTGTCCGACGAGCTGGAGGGCGATCAGCGAGTAGACCCACGGCGGCTGGATCCCGCCCCAGGCGCCGTCGGCCTCCTGCCGTTCGAGGATCCATCGCTCGGCCTTGCGGATCGCCCTCTCGCGGAGCGGCTTGTACGGAAGCTTGGCGTAGGCGCGCAGCAAGCGGTCGGCGAAGAGGAACAGCCGCGCCCGCGGTGTCCGCTTCGTGGCCGGCACGCGCAGGTCGGCGTGGGCGCGCCCGCGGACGAACAGCTCGTCGATCCGCGCCTCCGCGCGGAGAGGGACGACGGGCTTGCGGTCCATGACGATCGCCAGCGCGGCGATCGTCTGCCTCGCCCAGCAGCCGAACGAGTACAGGCTGATCGGGGACCACGACGGCAAGAGGACGATCTCGGGCGGGAGCGCGGGGAGTCCCCACCAGTCCCACTCGCCCATCATCGCGAGCCAGATCTTCGTGAACACGCGGGCCTTCTCGACGCCGCCCTTCGACAGGATGTACGCCCGCGCCTTCACCATCTCCGGGCGGTCGGCGGGAATCCCCGCCATCTTCAGAGCGACGTACGCCTCGATCGTCGTCGACAGCTCCGCCGGGCCGCCGTACCAGTTGGCCCACGTTCCATCGGCCCCCTGCTTCGCGAGGATGTACGCCGCGGCGCGCGACGCCTCCGCGGCATCGGTGTTGCCGAGGATATGGCGCAGGAAGACGTGTTCGGCGGTGATCGTCACGTTCGACTCGAGCTCGGCCCACCAGTAGCCGGCTTCGTTCTGGATCGAGAAGAGGTGGTCGACGGCATTGCCGATGGCGCGGTCGATGGCCTGGTCGGCGGTGCCTTCGAGGTCCGTCGCTGCCGGGATCGGCGCACTGGGGGCCCGTGTTGCGCTAGCCACGGCCGCCTCCTTCCCGCACGCGCCGCGCGACGAATGTCCTGACGGTGGCGGCGACTTCGTCGACGAGGTGATCTTCCGGGACGGCGGTCGCCGTGGGTTCGCCGCCCACGTAGATGGTTCCCTGGCCTCGGCTTCCGACCAGGCCGACGTCGGCGCCCTTCACTTCCCCGAGCCCGTTCACCACGCACCCCATCAGCGCGACCTTCACCGGCAGGACGACGTCGGCGAGCGCGCGACGGACTTCGTCGGCGATCCGCGCGAGGTCGATGCCGGTCCGGCCGCACGTCGGACAGACGTGAAGGTCGACGCCCCTCTGCCGCAGTCCGAGCGAGCGCAGGATCTCGTACGCCGCGCGAACCTCGTCGACCGGATCTCCAGCGAGGGAGACGCGAACTGTGTCTCCGATCCCCTCGGCGAGGAGGATACCGAGCCCGACGGCGGAGCGGATCGCCCCCTCCCACGCCGTCCCGGCCTCGGTGATCCCGATGTGGAGCGGGTACTCGACCTCGGCGGCGACGGCACGGTACGCGTCGACCGTCATCCGCACGTCGGTCGCCTTGAGCGACACGACGATGTCGCGAACGCCATGCCGCTCGAGCAGGCGGATCTCACGGAGCGCGCTCTCCACCATCCCGGCGGCCGTCGCCCGGCCGTGCGGATCGAGGTACTCCTTGGCGAGCGACCCCGAATTGGCCCCGACGCGGATCGGGACCGCAGCCTTGACCGCGGCCTCGGCAACCTCGCCGATCCGAGCGGGGTCGGTGATGTTTCCCGGGTTGAGGCGCAGCTTGTCGACGCCGGCGTCGATCGCGGCGAGCGCGAGGCGGTAGTCAAAGTGGATGTCGGCCACGAGGGGGATCGAGATCGCGCGTCGGATCCCGGGCAGCGCCTCGGCGGCGGCGAAGTCGGGGACGGCAACGCGGGCGATCTCGCACCCCGCGGCCTCCAGGCGTTGGATCTGGGCGACCGTGGCGGCGACATCCGCGGTGTTCGTGTTCGTCATCGACTGAACGACGACGGGTGCCCCGCCGCCGATCGGAACGCCGCCCACCACCACGCGCCGCGTCATCGCACGCCCTCCCTGAGGGCGTCGGCCACGGCGCCGACGGCACGCCCGATCTCCCGCCCGGCGACCGCCGAGCGGCGGGCGAGGTCGAGGGCGGCGCCCGGTCGGCGCAGCAGACCGCGCCAGAGGGGCCGATCGCCCGAGAACGGCATCTCCGCCTCCAACGGATCGAGCACCACGCGGCAGGAGATGAACGGCACACGGTGAGCCGCCGCCCAGCGGGCGAGCGGGCCGCTCTCGAGGTCGACGCTCCTCGCCCCGGTCTTCGCCAACCGCCGCTTCTCACCGGCGTCGGCGACGGCGTTCGCGGAGACACACGTTCCCGTCCACACCACGAACTCCAGCGCGTCGAGCGCACCCCGCGCTCGATCGACGAGCGCGTCGGGGACGGACAGCGTTTCTCCGCGGTGAAGGATCGCCCGCGCGAGGAAGACGTCGCCCGTCTTCATCCCGGCGTCGAGGCCGCCACAGAACCCGGTCGACACGAGGAGCGAGAGATCGAGCCCCTTTTCGACGCGTGCGTCGAGGTCGGCAGCCGACGCCTCGCCCATCGGCGTCCGCACGACGCGGAGCCCGGGCCGAGGCTCGAGCCACCGTGTCTCTCGCCGGAAGCATCCCGTCACGACGATCATCCCCATACCCCGCGCGCCACGCGGACGAGGGCCGCCGGCTTTCGCAACGCGTCCAGGATGCTGGCACCCTCGAACGACGAGTGCATCATGCAGTTCCCGCAGCGCGGGTCGATGCCCGGCCCGTACTGGGTCCACACCTCGGGCGCGAACAGCTCTCCGATGTCGTCCGTGTGCCGATCGGCGAGCGCGTAGCACGGGAGGCGCCAGCCCTTGACCGTGTACGTCACCGTGGTCCACGCGGCGCAGTCGTACTCGCGTTCCCCGCGCAGGAAGTCGAGATACAGCGGGTTGTTGTAGAACGGGAAACCCTTCGCGGGGTCGAGCACACGGCGGAACACGGCCACCGACTCCCGCCGCTCGAGAAAGAGGTCGCGGTCGGCGACGTCGCCGTACGCGTACCCCGGCGAGACCATGAGCCCTTCGACGCCGAGCGCCTGGAGCGTGGCGAACAGCGCGTGGAGGTCGTCGACGTTCGAGCCGTGGAAGAGGGTCGTGTTCGTACAGACGCGGTGTCCGCGGGCGACGGCCTCGCGGATTCCGGCGATCGCCGTCGCGTAGGTGCCCGGGCGTTCCGTCACGCGATCGTGGACCGCCTCCGTCCCGTCGAGGTGAACGACGAAGGCGAACTGCCGCGACGGCTCGAACCCATCGAGCTTCTCCTGCAGCAGGAGTCCGTTCGTGCACAGGTACAGGTACCGCCCGTCGTCCTCCAGCGCGCGGACGACGTCGCCGATCTGCGGATGGAGCAGCGGCTCGCCTCCCGAGACGGACACGATGGGCGCGTCGGACGCACGGACAGCGGCGAGGCAAGCGTCGACGTCGAGGCGACGATCGACGACGTCACGGTACTCGCGAACCCGCCCGCACCCTGTGCAGGCGAGGTTGCACAGCTCGAGCGGCTCGAGCATCGTGACGAACGGGAATCGCGCCCGCCGGCGCAGCTTGTTCCCCGCGATGTGCCGCGCCACCGCGGCGTCCAACCGGAACGGACGACTCATCTCTCCCTCCCCGCGAGGTACCCGAGCAACGCGCGCGCCTCGCCCTTTCCCTCCGCCGACAGCGGCAGGGCTTCGAGCCCCGCCTCGGCCTCCGCCAGGTAGCCACGGACGGCCGCGGCCCCGTCGTCGCGCACGCCGAGCCGCTCCATCGTCTCGATCACCCAATGCACGTCGCGCTCGGGCACAGGCTCCTTCGCGTACACTGACTCGAGGCGCGTCCGGTCCGCCGCCGCGGCGCGCGAGAACGAGGCCGCCACCGGGTACGACTTCTTCCGTCGTCGCACATCGGAGCCGTGCGGCTTCCCGACGACGTCCCCGTCGCCCCAGACACCGAGGAGGTCATCCTGGATCTGGAACGCACGGCCGACGGCACGGCCGAGGCTCCTGAGCCTCCCGCGGATCTCCGCGCCCGCGCCGGCAACGATCCCGCCAAGCTCGAACGCACACCGCAGGAGCGCCCCGGTCTTCTTGTCGACCATGTCGAGGTACTCGTCGACATACGCGGTGCGGCGCTCGAAGGCAAGATCGAGCGATTGCCCTTCGATCATCTCCGCCGTCGCCGCGGCGAGAGTTGCCGCCGCCTCGCCGCCGGCGCGCAGGGCGACGGAGATCGAGAGGGCGTGCATGAGGTCGCCGGCGTTGATCGCCTCAGCGACGCCGTGTCGCGCCCAGACCGTCGCTCGTCCGCGCCGCGTCCTGTCCTGGTCCTGAATGTCATCGTGAACGAGCGAGAAGTTGTGCACGAGCTCGAGACCGATCGCCGCGGGAAGCGCCGCGGACGCGGACACACCGAGCTCCTCGGCGACGAACAGGACGAGGCTCGGCCGGAGCAGCTTTCCCATCCCGTCGATCGATCGCCCCTCGTCGTCCTCCAGCCCGACGTGCACGCGGAGCGCGCGGAGGAGTGACGTGTCGCCGCGCAGGGCGTCACTCATCGCGGCACGGATCTCCTCTCGGTGCGCGCCGAGAATGCGCGGGGTTCGCTCAGCCACGTCGCGCCTCCCGGACGACGCTCGCGATCCCCAGCCGCTCGGCTGCGGCCACGAGGTCGGCGGCCGACCGCACGCTCAGCTTGCGCATCAGCCGAGCCCGGTGATTCCGTACGGTGTGGATGCTTCGATGGAGCAGCGCCGCGATCTCCCCGCTCTTCTTCCCCTCGACCACGAGCTGAAGCACCTCCCGCTCCCGCGACGTCAGCGGCTCGTCCGGCGCCTCGCCGTCATCGATCAGGCAGCTCTCGCCGGCGGCGACTCGCTGCACCACATCGAGCAGACGCTCGACGGCGGCGTCCTTGACGACGTACCCGCGGGCCCCCGCGCGACGGGCTCGCGAGACGAACGGAGGATCGTCGTGCATGGTGAGGATGACGACGCCGGTCTTCGGCGAGAGCCGCGCGATCCTCCGCGTCGCCTCAATTCCGTCCAAGAGAGGCATGGAGACATCAACCAGGGCTACATCCGGGGAGTGCGTCCGCACTTCCCGGAGCAGGCTTCGCCCATCCCCCACCTCGGCCACGATCTCCACGGCGCTCGATGCGAGCAGGGCCCGGATTCCCGAGCGCACCAGCGCGTGATCGTCCGCAAGCACCACCCGAATCGGCCCCATGCTGTGATTGTATGCCGCCGTCGCCCTGCCGCGACATGGGGATCCGTACTCATTGGAGTTTGCTAGAACGCGATCCGCCGCCCGTAGGCCACAAGCGCCGCCCGCGTGTGGACCTCGAGCTTCTCCATCAGCCGCTGGCAGTGAGCCTCGACGGTCCGGCGTTGAAGTCCGAGCTGGTCTGCGATCTCGTCGTTCGATCGCCCCGCGGCGACGAGCGTCAGGATCTCGTGCTCCCGCGGCGAAAGCCCCTTCTCTGCGGGAATTGTTTCCCCGGCCGCGACGCGTCGGATGGCTTCGACGAGCGCCTCCGCCGTCGCCGACTTGGCGACGAGCCCGCACGCCCCGCGAGCGAGCGCCGCGGCCGCGTACTCCGGCTCGGAGTGCATCGACAGCATCAGGATCCGCGTCGTCGGGCTCGTCCGCCGGATCGCCGCAATCAGGTCGAGCCCGTCGACGTCGGGGAGGGCAATGTCGAGGAGGACGACATCGGGACGGCCGGCGGCCGCGAGCTGGAGCGCCCCCGCGCCGTCGCCGCACGCCCCCACGATGTGGAAGTCGCCCTCGGTGCCGAGCAGGCGGGCGAGGCCGTCGCGCACGAGCACGTGGTCATCGACGATCGCAATCCGCGTCGTCCCCACAGGGAACCTCCACGGTGACGATCGTGCCTCGCTCGGGGGCCGACGCCAGGGCGACCGTCCCGCCGGCGATCGTCACCCGCTCTTCGATCCCACGGAGCCCCAGGCCGCGCGGCCCGTCGGGTGCGATGCCGATCCCGTCGTCCTCGATCGACAGCCTCACCCACGTCCCCTCCGCCGAGATCCGGATCGCGACGCGCGTCGCCTTGGCGTGGCGGATGACGTTCTCGATCGCCTCGCGGCCGACGTGGTAGAGGAGCCCCTCGGCCTCTCGATCCAGCCGCCCGTCGAGATCGGCGTGGACGCGAATCGCGAGCCCGCTCTCCTCCCCGACGCTCTCCGCGAGGCGCTCGAGCGACGGGACGAGACCGAGGTCGTCGAGGAGCGGAGGTCGGATCGAGTAGGCGAGCGTTCGCGTTTGCCGAATCGCCTCGTCGACGATCCCGGAAACCTCACGGTAAGCGTCCTCGCCGAGCTTCGACTTCGCCGGAGCCAGATGGAGCTTGATCGCGGCAAGCGATTGGCTGAGTCCGTCGTGCAGCCCGCGCGCAATCCGCCGCCGCTCTTCATCCTGGGCGTTGAGGAGCCGCTTCGACATCCGCGCCAACTCAAGCTCGCGTTCGGCGAGGAGGCGGTTCTTCTTGGCGTCGATCGCGGCGAACGTGCGAACGGTGAACGCGACGACGGAGTACAGGGCCACCGCCCCGGCGAGAATCGTCGCCAGGTTGTACGACAGGCTCTGGTACGGCTCACCCCCCACGGCGAACAGCGACCGGTGCGGCACGACGCCGGCCGCCTCGAGCAGGACGAGGGCCGCGTAGCAGACGACGACCCAGCCGGTGACGAGGGCCCCTTGGGTGCGCGGGAGGAAGTAGTTCGCGTAGAGCACGGTGAACAAGTAGAAGATGTTGCCGATCCAGGCGCTGCCTCCCATGAAGTGCACCAGGATGGTGATCAGGACGGCTTCGGCGAAGAAGAACCCGGCGTGCGCCCACTGCAGGCCTCGCTCGCTCCGGATCCGCTCGATCCCCGCCTTGAACGGGAACGTCAGGAGGAACCAGACGACGGGGGAGTAGAAGAGCGGGTTTCGGTAGCTCAGCCGGCTCGTGAACAGCACGACCAGGGCGACCGCGGAGAAGACCCCGAGCGTCAGTCGACGCACCAGGATGGTGCGAACGACGCCCGCTTTGCGTTCGGCAAACCCCGCCGCGCCGTTCATGCAGACCGCCACGCTACGTCAGCGTCGGTGGAAGAGCGATCTTGCCGAAGTTCTTCTCGTAGCGCTGGACGTTCTCGCCGATCGCCTGGTGGAGCCGCTTCATGTGCACGGGGTTCAGGATGACGCGCGACGTGAGGATCGCCTGTCCCTCCTGGGGAGAGGCCCCTTGAGGATCCACGAACAGGAAGTCGACGACGAACTCCTCTTGGCGGTGGGAGATCAGGGCGAGGTTGGAGTAGTGCCCCCGCCGCGTCTCGTTGTCCGCCGTGATCTGCATCTTGCGCTCGGCCATGAACGCTCACCTCCACGAATCCCGCATGGTAGCGGCTGGCATGGATCCACACAACAGAGCGGCGATCCGAGGCCGCGGGCGCGTTCCGACTCTGTGGGCGTGAACGACGGCGCTCCGAACCCCCGCGCGATCGGATCCTCCCGCCACCTGGGATGGCGTTGAGATCCAGACCTGAACCTGCAGCGCAGGAAGGCCGACACGGCTCCGCCGGGCTCGGATGGGGCACGGAGCGCCGGGGAACGGTCTCGGTGGCTTGCCCGAGTGTCGATGCAACCGTGCTTCGAAACCTGCGTCGTGAGGATCGCGGCGAATCCCGACGCCGCTACGTCGCGAGATACCGGTCGAAGAACCGGCGGACCGTCTCGCCGTGGCGTCCGGCGAGGAGGATGTGATGGTTGCCGAGCGGAGCGGTGAGCAGTTCGTCGATCGGCTCGTCGACGATGACGCGGACCTGCGTTCGGCAGAGGTCGTCACGAAACGGAGCCGCCTCGATCCGCCCTTCGCGGAGGAAGAGCTGATCGAGCCGCTCCCCACCGAGGCGGAAGAGCGTGCAGTCGCCGGCGGGGATCGATCCGGCCAGCCCGACGCCGATCCCGGACTCGAAGTGACTCCGAATCGAGTAGCTTGCCGTCATCGAGAGGGGGCAGGTGCAGTGAGCGATGCCGACCGCCCGCGTCTTCGTGTCGACGTCGGCGATGTTCCCCATGAACGCGGTCTGGCCGGACAGATGGAACGCGAGGTACAGGGTGACGAGCGACTGCAGGTCGCCCTCGCACCCCGCGGGCACGCGCTCGTCGTTCAAGCGGGACACCGCGTAGCAGCCCGTGGTCTTCATCCGCTTCACGAGGTCGAAGCAGCGGACGGTACACGCCGACAGGCGGTGCTCGTCGATGAGTCCACGCAACCCGGCGTAGACCTGTACGGCGTCGCGGATTTCGGCGGGCTTCGGCTCGGTCACGGCCTCGGCGCGCTTCGTCAACGCCGCGACGTCCTTGCGCGAGGCCTCGGCGCCGCGGATTCGTTCGATCAGGTCCTCCATCGGAATCGGCACCAGTTCGATCGACAGACGCCCTTTCAGAAACGCGCGATCGACATCGCTCGCGACGAGCCAGTCGGAGGGTTCGCCGATGAGGCCGATCCGGGAGAAACGAAGGGCGTCCCACGCGTTGGCGAGCACCAGCTCCTGCTTCAGGCCCGCCACGATTTCGGCCGCGGAGCCGAACAGAATCCGCCCCTCGCCGCCGTCTTGACGGATGCGGGCGAGGACCTCGAGCGAAGCGGGCAGAGAGTTGTCCCCGGGGTGAGCGATGAGGAGCGTAGGCGATGGAAGCTGCGCGACCGTCTTCAGCACGTCGCGTTCCACGCCCCCGGTCAACACGAGGATCGCCGTCAGCTTGTCGGCGGCCGGGTGGGCGATCTCCTCAATGCCGATCCCGTCACTCGCCCGCAGCTCCGCGAGAACGCGGGCCCGTAGCGAGTCGACGTGACTCCTGTCGTGAAGGCTGCTTGCCCGCACGATGACCCCGATCTTGTCCATGCGGCCATCGTAGCCTTCTCTTCCGGGTCTCCTCGATCCATTCGCAGACTCCCGCTCCAGACACGGATCACCCGCGCGCCGGACCAAGCGGCGGGCGGATCCGCGCCGCTTTCCCCGTGCCGGTGGACGCGGGACGTCGCTCGCGGAGCGAACGCGCCGACGCTTAGGGAGTGCGAAACCACCGCGGGGGCTTGCGCCCGGCTCGACGCGAGCTTCGGCGTAGGGAGGGCCGATGACGTTTCTCCAGATGACGTTCTACGAAAATCCGGTATGGCGATGGTTCGCTGCGGTCAGCGTCATCCTGTTCGCCTGGCTCTTCCTTCAGGTCTCCACCCGTCTCGCGATCCGCCGGCTCCGCAGGATCGCCGAGCACACCGCGGGGCAACTGGACGACCTCCTCGTCGCTCTCCTCTACAAGACCCGGTTCCTGTTCATTCTCGTGATCTCCGCCTATGCGGGCTCGCGGCTCCTGGCCCTGCCGCCGACGGCGACGGAGATCCTCCACGTTGGGTTCATGATCGCGATGCTCGCCCAGGCCGGGTACTGGTGCGATGGGATCGTCACGTTCTGGCTGACGGGAACGGCGCGCCGACGCCTCGGCGCCGACGCGGTAACAGCTACGTCGCTCGGCGCCATCGGATTCCTGGCCAAGCTCGTCATCTGGGTCATCGTGCTCTTGATCGCCCTCGACAACGTCGGAGTCGACATCACGACCCTCATCGCCGGACTCGGCATCACGGGAATCGCCGTGGCACTGGGCGTCCAGAGTGTCTTCAAGGACCTGTTCGCGTCGCTGTCGATCATCGTGGACAAGCCGTTCGTGATCGGCGACTTCATCAACGTCGGCGAGCTTTCGGGCACCGTCGAGCGCGTGGGGCTGAAGACGACCAGGGTTCGGAGCTTGTCCGGAGAGGAGATCGTGTTCTCGAACGGCGACCTCCTCGACAGCCGGGTCCGAAACTACAAGACCTTGACCGAGCGCCGCATCGCCTGCACGTTCGGCCTTGCGTACGATACACCCATCGACCGGCTGAGCGAGGTCCCCGCGCTCGTGCGGACGGAGATCGAGCGGGTTCCCAGCGTCCGCTTCGACCGATGCCACCTTCGATCGTTCGGCGAGTCGGCCCTCTCGTTCGAGACGGTCTACTACGTCCTCTCCGGCAACTACGTCGACTCCATGGACGCTCGCCAGGCGATCAACCTCGGCATCCTCCGGACTTTCGAGAGCCACGGGATCCGTCTTGCGTATCCGACGCAGACGGTCTACGTCCGCCCCGCGGCGGCCCTAGAAGACCAGAAGGCCGACGAGTAGGGACACCAGCGCGCCGATCGCCACCGGTGGAGCCAGCCGCCGCATGAGCGCGCCGATTGACGTCTTGAAGTACGCGACGGACACCGAGATGCACGGGTGGACGGGCGTGACGACGTAGCCGAGGAACGCAGCATAGTAGGCCAGCGCGAAGCCGGGGAGCGTCATCGGTCCGTACGCCGACGCGTAGATCGGCAGCACGACCGCAAGGGAGGCTTCGATTCGCCCGGTGACGAAGCCAAGGACGAATCCAACGCCCAGACACAAGACCAGTGGAGGAAGACTCAGTGCGGCCAGTCGCTCGGGAACGCCCGATGTAGCGAACACGTTCAGGAAAGCGAACATCGCCAGGACGATCGCCGCGTACGTCCACGGTCGGGCCCGTGCGGTGATCCGACGAAGGCTCCGCGGGCCGACCCGACCGACGATCACGGACAGCGTCAGACTCAGAAGAACGCCCGCCGCCGTCGCGATCTCCCGTACGGGAAGGTGGGCCGTGCTCGCCAGGGTGAGGTCGAGGGCGGGAGCCGCAAGGAGGATGCCGAGGGGCACGACGAGGCCTCGCAGCGAGAACGGCTTCCTCGTCGCCGCACGCGCGGGCGCGGTCGGATCCTCGTCCACTTTCTTGGCGGGGCGGGCGTTCCGCAGGAGGAAGACTCCGCCGAGCAACAGGGACAGGGCAAACGCGGGCGCGAGATACGGGATCGTAGCGTAGACGTCCAGCCCAGCCACTTTCGCCCCGGCGATGAGCGACGAGCCGAGCGGGTAGACGATCAGCAAGACGTGTCGGAACCAGACGTTGGCCGCAGCCTTGAGGTCGGCGGCGACATGGCCGGCCCCTTGCTCGACGAGCGGCGCCGAGAGCAACGCTCCCCCGGGCATCGGCAGCATCCCAAGAAGCCCGGGAGCGAGCGCGAGGAACGGTCGAACGCCGA
>JAQTVA010000036.1 GCA_028707055.1 Candidatus Bipolaricaulis sp.
GCGGGAGGGCCGAGCTCAGCCCGCAGACGGAGGGGAAAGCGACAAGAGAGCGCCCGCTGGACCGAAGCCGCCTGAATCCGCCGACGTGGATCGAGGCGACCCGCGGCCGGCCGTACGACAAAGTCCGACTGTCATGGCGAGCCGCCTCCGGCGCGGCGGCGTACCGAATCCTTCGCGCGATCGCCTACACGGGGCCATACGAGAAACTCACCGAAACCGCCTCGACGACATACGAAGACCGGGACGTCATCCTCTGCGGGGACTACTGGTACCGCATCCAATCGCTCGCCGGCAGGACCGAAAGTGAGCCGTCGGTCACCGTGTACGGCAGCTACGGCTACCGCCCGGAGGCACCCCAGAACGTCCGCGCATCCGTGGGAACGTACGCGAACTCGATCGAGATCGCGTGGAGCCCGATGGCTGACGCGCAGCTGTACCACGTGAGCCGGGCTCCCAAGCGCGAAGGGCCCTATGCCGTCATCGCCAACGGGCTCACGGCGACGACCTACGTCGACGAGGGACTCGTTCCCGGACAGGAGTTCTGGTACAAGGTCAAGGCGGCGAACGCCTGCGGCTGTAGCGGAGATCTCGGTCCGGCGCACGGCGCCACGACGCCCAAGTAGTGCATGGAGGAGGATCCTCCGATCGGCTACCCTGCTGTCCATGAGGGGCGAGTCGAAGGGGACCTGGCTTGAGGAGCTGAACCCGGCGCAGCGAGCGGCCGTCACCCACGGAGACGGTCCGCTCCTCGTCGTGGCGGGTGCGGGGACCGGGAAGACGAAGACGCTTGCGTACCGCGTGGCGTACCTGATCGCTCACGGCGTGGACCCGGGAAGGATCCTGCTGCTCACGTTCACGCGCCGGGCCGCGCAGGAGATGCTCGAGCGCGCGTCGACGATCGTCGCCCGCGGCGCCACCACGACGGGGCGGGTCTGGGGGGGAACCTTCCACTCGATGGCCCATCGACTTCTGCGGCTCTACGCCCCCTCCATTGGGATCACACGCGACTTTACCGTCCTCGACCAGGGCGACGCCGAGAACTTGATCCACCTCATCCGCCACGAGATGGGACTGCACGAGAAGGAGAAGCGGTTTCCGAGGAAAGCGACGTGCCTCGCCATCTACTCGCGCTGCGTGAACTCGGGCGAAGACCTCAAGGTTGTCCTCGAGCGCGACTTCCCGTGGTGCGACGAGTGGGAGAAGGAGCTCCGCGAGCTGTTCAAGAAGTACGTCGTCCGCAAGCAGGACCGAAACGTTCTCGACTACGACGATCTTCTCCTCTACTGGATGGCGCTGCTCGACGCTCCGGCGCTGGCCGAGGAGATCGGCGGGCGATTCGACCATGTCCTCGTCGACGAGTATCAGGACACGAACATCGTCCAGGCGAGGATTCTCCTTGGAATGCGCAGAACGTGCCGCAACCTCATGGTCGTCGGCGATGACGCCCAGAGTATCTACGCGTTTCGCGGCGCGACGGTCCGCAACATGCTGGATTTTCCAGCGCAGTTCCCCGGAGCGACGATCGTCAAGCTCGAGCAGAACTACCGTTCCGTGCTCCCGATCCTCGACACGGCCAACCGCCTCATCGCCGGCGCGAGCGAGCGATTCGCCAAGGATCTCTGGTCCGAGCGCCGGAGCCCGACGCGGCCGAAGCTGGTCACGTGCAAAGACGCGGCTGAGCAGGATGACTACGTCATCGACGCCGTCCTTCGGCACTACGAGGAGGGGGTTCCGCTCCGACGCCAGGCAGTCCTGTTCCGCGCTTCCCACCTCTCCGACACGCTCGAGGTCGAGCTGGCTCGGCGGAACATCCCGTACCACAAGTACGGCGGACTGCGCTTTCTCGAGGCGGCCCACGTGAAGGATCTGCTGGCCTTCTTGCGCGTGCTCGAGAATCCGCGTGACGAGCTGGCCTGGTTCCGGATCCTCGAGCTTCTGGACGGGATCGGTCCGACGACGGCGTCCCGCATCGTGGACCACGTCGGCCAAACCGGAGGCGACCCGCGGGCCGTCCGATCGTTCGGCGGTTCGGCCGCCGCGCGCGCCGGACTGGCCGACCTTGCCGACGTCTTTGATGACCTGGTCCCGTTGGGGCCGAAGAACCCCGAGGCGCAGATCGAGCGGATTCGCCGCTTCTACGATCCCGTGTTCGAAAGGACGTACGAGAACCCGGCCGCGCGAGTCCGCGACCTCATCAGCCTCGAGCAGATCGCGGGCGGTTACCGCTCGCGGCACCAGTTCCTCGCCGACGTCCAACTCGATCCGCCGACGTCGACGAGCGACCTCGCGGGCGCCCCATCCCTGGATGAAGACTGGCTCGTCCTGTCGACGATCCACTCGGCGAAAGGCTGCGAGTGGGACGTCGTCTACCTCATTCACGCCGCCGACGGGTTCCTCCCGTCTGACCTCTCGACCGGCTCGCAGGAGGAAATCGAAGAGGAGCGGCGGCTCGTCTATGTGGCCCTCACCCGGGCGAAAGACCGCCTCTACATCACGTGGCCGCTTCGCTACTACCACAAGTGGTACGCGCTCGGCGACGACCACAGCTACGCCCAGCTCTGCCGTTTCTTCACGAACGACGTCCTCGAGACCGTCGACGACGTGGCGCTCGCGGCGCCGGAGGAGAAGGACGACGGCGGGTCGTTCTACGACGTGGAAGCGGACGTTCGACAACGAATGCGCGACATGTGGGAGTAGCCGCGCCCCGCGGTGCGAGACGGCCTAGGCGTCGTCGAGCGCCGCCGGTCCACCTGATCCTGTCGTGCTGGCGCGATCCGCACTGGTGTTGACCCGGAGTTTCCGTCGCCTATAATGAGAACGATTTCGGAAAACGATGCACGAGTGATCTGAACGAGCGAAAACGTTTCCCGAAACACTCCCATGGGCAGTCGAAAGCCGAGGAAGCGAGCCACGATCTCTGATGTCGCCCTCCTCGCTGGGGTTTCGATCAGCACGGTCTCTCGGGTGATCAACCACGAAGACCCCTCTCAGATGCGCGACGTGACGCGAGATCGTGTGCTAGACGCGATGGCAGCACTCGACTACACCCCCGTGAAGGCTGCCCGCGACCTACGCCGACGGCGCACGCACGTTCTCGCGCTTCTCGTTCCCGATATCTCGAATCCGTTCTTCTCTCTTCTCGCGCGCGGCGTCGAAGCCGCAGGGTTCCGCGTGGGGTACTCGACGCTGATCTGTGACAGCAACAACTCGAAAGATGAGGAGCGGCAGCACATGAGTGCCCTGCTCCGACAGAACGTAGATGGGGTGATCCTGGTTCCGGTGGGGCGTCCGGACCTCGCAGGCCTGGAAAGGATGGAACGTTCGGAGGTCCCAGTCGTTACGGCGGACCGCCGTATCCCAGGGATTCCCCATGTGGAGGCCGACAACGCCGGAGGGAGCCGGGAGTTGGCGAAGCGCCTCGTCGCCCTCGGGCACCGACAGGTCGCATACCTTGGCGGCCCGGAGGACGTCAGCACGGCCGAGGACCGTTTGCAGGGATTCCTCGACGGTCTCGCTGAGGGCGGCGTGGCCCCTGTAGCGGTGCGCCGAGGGGATTTCACGTACGACTCTGGGGTGTCCTTGGGCACCGAGATCCTGAGGGACGAGCACCCGGACGCCGTCGTCGCCGGCAATGACCTGATGGCGATCGGCGTCCTGCACGCGGCGGCGGCCGCAGGGCGGAGAGTGCCCGAGGACCTTGGCGTCGCCGGGTTCGATGACATCCAGTGGGCGGCCCTCGTGAGACCCCGGCTCACCACGGTGCGGGTCCCGTTCCTGGAGATCGGGCAGTGCTCGGCGCGGGCCCTCGTCGCTCGCATCATGTCCTACGACGACGCGGTGGAGCCGACCTGCCTCCCGGTGAGCTTGGTGATCGGGGACTCCACGTGCGCGGCGCGCGCGAGGGAAGACGCGACCGGGGTCAGCCCCGGAGAACGATTCCGAAAGCGAGGTGATCGAACGTCGAGAGGCGGTTCAGGAGCGTAGGCTACGGCAAGTATGCAGGGAGGCTTGAACCATGAGAATCCGTTTTGCTTGTTGCCTTGTGGCGTTACTCGGTGTTCTGGCGGTCTCCGCGATCGCCTCCACCCCGGCCGACACTTTGGTGGTTGGGGTCGTGGAGGAAGTCACGACGCTGGACCCCGCCATCGACTACACCTTTGGCAGCGGACCGCTCTTCCGAGCGGCGTACGAGCGGCTTGTGACCTTCAACACAACGTCAGGGAAGATCGAACCCCAGCTAGCCTTGTCCTGGGAAGTATCGGAGGACGGCAAGTTCTACACGTTCCATCTACGCCAGGGCGTGACGTTCCATGACGGCGCGGCGTTCAACGCGGCGGCGGTGAAGACGGCCTACGATCGCGTCATGGCGATCAACGAGGGACCGGCGTGGATGCTCACCTCGTACGTCGACTCGATCGACGTTCTCGATGACGCGACCGTCCGGTTCACGATGAAGACCTACCCGTTCGTTCCATTCCTGCGCGTGCTCAGCTCGTATTGGGGAATGTGCATCGCCAGCCCCACGGCCATCACCCAGAACGCAGGCGACGACATGGGGAAGACGTTCTTCCGGAACCACATCGTTGGGACCGGTCCATACAAGCTCGTCGAGTGGGTCGAGGGCCAGCAGATGGTCTTCGAGCGGTTCGATGGGTACTGGGGCGGTTGGGCCGGCAACCACGTGAAGCGCATCGTGCTGCGGAAGGTCCTGGACACGACAACGATGTCTCTGCTCCTCGAAAGGGGCGACCTCGACATTGCGTACGGGATTCCACTCGATGAGCTGACGAGCCTCAACGGCAAACCTGGTGTTGTCATCGGCGTCCACGACACGTTCACGACCAACATGATCGCGATGAACACGGTGAAGGGTCCGCTCGCCGACGTTCGCGTCCGCCGAGCTCTCTCCTACTCGTTCGACTACGCGAGCGCGATGGAGGTCTTTGCGGGATACACGAGTCCGCTGATCGGTCAGATCCCGACCGGCATGCCCGGCCACGACGAGACGTTGCCTCACTATTTGTTCAACCTGGACGTGGCGAAGCAGCTCTTGGAAGAGGCTGGATACGGAGGCGGACTCACGCTCGAGTACACCTGGGTTACGGAGGAGCCTGAAGGGCGGAGGATCGGTGTCCTGTGGCAGGACGCCCTCCGGAAGATCGGCGTTGACCTCAAGGTCATCGAGGTCACGGTGGCCGGCCATTGGGACAGAGTCTCGAACATCGAGACGATGCCAGATCTCGCCAACTACCGGTGGGGAATCGATTACCCCGATCCGTCGTCCATTCTCGTCCCGCTCTACCACGGCGACAGCGTGCCCCCGGCGGGCTACAACCTCTCGCGGTTTGCGGATCCGCGGGTGAACGCCGTCCTCGACGAGTCGGGGAAGGAGGCCGATGAGACGAAGAGGCTCCAGCTCTTGGCGGAAGCCCAGTCGCTCCTGCTGACCGGCGCCTCCAACATCTGGATCACGGCGGTTCCGGTCACGGTCTGCATGCGCAGCAACGTGCAGGGGTACGTGTTCGAGCCGGCCGCCTTCTCGTCGTTCAACTTCTACGACATCTACAAGCAGTAGGCGTCGAGTCTCGGAAGGGGGAGCCTCTCCTAGCTGGAGAGCGCTCCCCCTCGTTGGATCGGTGGACCATGGTCCGGTACATCGTGAAGCGGTTGGCGCTTCTGGCCGTCACGCTCCTGGGCGTGTTGACGCTCACGTTCTTCGTTTCGCACGTCGTCCCGGGCGACCCCGCCCGCCTCGCCGCGGGGGTGCGCGCCAAGCCTGAGCAGGTGGAGGCCCTACGCAAGAGGCTCGGCCTCGACCGGCCGCTCTGGGAGCAGTACGGTCGCTACATCGCCGGCGTGGTTCGGGGAGACCTCGGAGAGTCGATCCGGACGCGGCGCCCGGTCTTCGCCGACCTGGCCGAGTACTTCCCCGCTACCGTCGAGCTCACCGCCTTCGCGATGTTCCTCTGTCTTCTCATCGGGATCCCGCTCGGAGTGATCTCGGCGGTGCGCAGGGAATCAGTCATTGACCACGTTTCGCGCGTCACCTCAACGGCCGCCGTCTCGATGCCGACGTTCTGGCTCGGACTCCTCCTGCAGCTCCTGTTCTTCCGCTGGCTGCAGATTCTCCCAGCGACGGGGCGGCTCGGCTTTTACCTCTCTCCGCCGGCTCACGTGACGGGGTTGTATGTGCTCGACAGCCTGATCTCGGGAAACTGGACCGCTCTTGGGGACTCCCTCGTCCACCTCGTCCTTCCCGGTGCGGCGCTTGCCGCAAGCTCCATGGCGGTCATCACGCGCATGACGCGCTCGAGTCTGCTTGAGATTCTCTCTCTCGACTACATCCGAACCGCGCGCTCGAAGGGCCTAGCCGAGAGGCTCGTCATCCTCAAGCACGCGCTCCGGAACGCGCTCTTGCCGAGTCTGACGGTCATCGGCCTGCAGGTTGGCGTGCTCTTGGCCGGAGCGGTGCTGATCGAGGTCGTGTTCAGCTGGCCCGGGATCGGGTTGTACGCGGTTCAATCCATCACGTTTGTCGACTTCCAAGCGATCCTCGGGGTCACCCTGATCACGGCGCTGGTCTACTCCGGAGTCAATCTCATCGTCGACGTCCTGTACGGCGTCATCGATCCACGGATTCACTACTAGGGGGCGAGGAGCCTGAGATGAAGGGGTTCTGGAAGAAGCTGGGACGATGGATCGCGGTGAGGCCGCTGGCCGCTGCGGGTATGGCGACCCTGCTTGCCATTCTCCTCCTCGCGCTCCTCGCACCGGTCCTCCCACTCCAGGATCCTCAATCCGTCAGCATGCACGACAAGCTGCTCTCTCCATCGGCGGTGCACCCGATGGGAACCGACGACCTCGGCCGTGACATGCTCAGTCGCGTGGTGCATGGTGCGCGGACCTCGCTCCTGGTGAGCGTTATTGTCGTCGCGTGCGCGTCCGTCTTCGGCATGCTCGTCGGCCTCGCGGCGGGGTACTTCGGTGGCATCGTGGACGAGCTCATGATGAGGACGACGGACATCTTCCTTGCGTTTCCCGCGCTCATGCTCGCCATGGCCGTTGCCGTCGTCCTCGGCCCCGGAGTCGTCCCGACGATCGTTGCTCTGTCTGTCGTCTGGTGGCCGTGGTACGCCCGCCTCGCGCGGTCGGAGGCGCTGATGTACAAGCAAGCCGACTTCGTGGAAGCGGCGCGGGCGGTGGGCGTCCCAACATGGAGGATCCTTCGCGCGCACATCCTCCCGAACTCTCTGTCGCCACTGATCGTCCAGGCGACGCTCGACATGGGGTACGCCATCCTGACGACGGCATCGCTGAGCTTCATTGGGTTGGGAGTGCAGGAGCCGACGGCCGAGTGGGGCGCCATGCTCAACATCGGCCGCAAGTACCTGCTCTCCTCCTGGTGGTTCATCACGTTCCCGGGTCTCGCCATCTTCATCACGGTTCTGGCGATCAACCTCGCCGGAGACGGCATTCGAGACTACCTCGACCCGAGAACGCGAAAGCGGGGCGCCTGACCTGGTTCGGGACAGGCGCCCCACGTTGAGACAAAGGAGTACGACATGATGGATGACTACTTGGCGCAGCGTAGGAGGATGCAGATCTCGCAAGCCGAGATCGATCGGCGCATCGCGGACGCCCCGTTCGGGCCGGCCTCGAAGGAGTGGGCGAGCCGTTGGCTGTCCGCGGAGTCGTGGGGGCAGGTCGGCCTCGCGCTGTTCGACCTCCCGCCGATCGTCGAGCGCGCGGAGAACGACCTCCTGATCGACGCCGACGGTAAGGAGTACGTCGACCTCTTGGCGGGGTTCTCGGTCTCCTCCCTCGGGCAGTGCAACGAGGAGATCGCGAAGGTCATCCGCGAACAGGCCGGGAAGCTCGTCCATTACTTCGACCTACCTCACCCGGAAAGGATCCGGCTCGCCGAGCGCCTGAAGGAGATCTCGCCGATCGCGGGCGGCGACTCCCGCGTTCTATTCGGCGTCACCGGTGCGGACGCCATCGAGCTGGCCGTGCGTGCCGCGCGCTTCTACACCGGCCGCCCCATGATTCTGACCGCCTTCGGCGACTACCACGGCGTCACGTACAGCACGATGGCCCTGACGGGGAAGGGCGGTATGTGGGCGTACTTCTACCCGGTGCTCCCACACTGCGAGGGCGTCGGCTACTTCCCGTTCCCGTACCCGTACCAATCGCCGTTCGGACGCCCGCCGGCCGGCGAAGACGACCAGGCCTGGTGCCTCGACCGGCTGCGCGACTACTTTGAGTACTACTTTCGCAGCAAGGAGTCTCCCTACCGCGAGGTGAAGAGCGGAATCACGAACGTCGCCGCGTTCGTCGTCGAGCCGTTCCAGAGCTCCGCAGGATACATCCTTCCCTCCGCCGGGTACTTGAAGCTCCTGCGGCGGCTGGCCGACGAGTACGGGATCCTGCTCATCGTGGATGAGATCCAGACGGGGCTCGGCCGCACCGGAAAGCTCTGGGCCACCGACTGGGAGGACGTGAGGCCCGACATGCTCGTCACCTCGAAGGCGCTGGGAGGCGGACTGCCGCTGTCCGCTGTCGTGGCCCGAGCCGACATTCTCGAGGCGTGGGGACCCGGAGCACACGTCTCGACCCAAGCGGGCAACGTCCTCGCGTGTGCCGCGGGGAACAAGGCCCTCGAGCTCCTCACGACAAACGGCTTCCTCGACAAAGTCCGCGCCGACGGCGCGTACTTCGAGGCCGGCCTGGCGGCGCTCGCGAAGAAGCATCCCCTGATCGGCCACATCAACGCTCGCGGCATGTACATCGGCCTCGAGCTCGTCAAGAACCGCGACACGCGAGAGCCCGCGCCGGCCGAAGCCGACTTCATCCTCAAGGAGTGCGTACGCGAGGGCATGGTCTTTGAGAAGGGCGGATACTTCCACAACCGGTTCCAGCTCATCCCGCCGCTCACGATCCGCCGGTCGACGATCGACCGGGCGCTCGGGATCTTCGACCGCGCGTTCGCCACAGCGGAAGGGAAGTTTGGCCGCTAAGGACGGTCGTTCCATGGATCGCCAGGCGAAGGTATCGGTGCTCGGGTCGATCAACGCCGATCTCGTCGCGCGCGTGGTCGAGCTGCCGCGACCGGGGGAGACGGTTATCGGCCATGTGCTGTCCCGGTATTCGGGAGGGAAAGGCGCCAACCAGGCGGTGGCCGCGGCGCGCCTCTCGGCCCAGGTTGCGTTCTACGGGATGACCGGAGCGGATGAGGCGGGCCAGAGCCTCCTCGCGGCGCTTGGCGCGGAGGGAATCGAGACGGGGAGAGTCAAACGGCTGGAGGGTGTGGACACGGGCACGGCGATGATCCTCGTCAGCGACGCGGGCGAGAACGTGATCGTCGTCGTCGCCGGTGCCAACGGGCATGTCGGCGCGGACTACGTCGACGCGGTGGCCCGCGACCTCAGTGCTGCCGACACAATTCTGCTCCAGTTCGAGACCCCGTTGGCCGCTCTCCGGCGGCTGCTCGACAGGCTGCCTCCGACCCATCCGCGCGTGATCGTCAATCCTGCTCCCGTGCGAGACATCTCGAACCTTCCCCTCGCCCGGATCGACGTGATGACCCCCAACCAGAGCGAGCTGGCGACGATCACGGGAGTGGATGATGTGGAGAGCGGCGGCCGCTGCCTGCTCGATCGTGGCGTCCGGTCGGTGATCTGTACGTGCGGATCACAGGGCAGTTACTGGATCGAACGCGAGGGAACGACCCACTTCCCGGCGTTTCCGGTGCACGCCGTCGACACGACGGCGGCGGGCGACGCGTTCGCGGGCGCCCTGGCCGTCTCCCTATCGAGGGGAGACACGATGGCTGCCGCCATCCGCACGGCGAACGCCGCCGCGGCGCTGTCGACGACGCGTCCTGGCGCCCAGCCGTCGCTGCCGCGGCGCCGCGAGGTGGCTGACTTCCTTCGCGCTCACCCGGGGGACGGCCTCTCCTCCTTCGTTCCGTTTCGGGGCGGGGGCTCTCGTTTCTGAACGCCCACGCCAGACGAGACCACTGTCCGCGGCTAGCTTTCCAAGGCCTCGATCGAGGTCTCAAGGAGCTCCTGCATCCCGCCGCAACCGCCCTGGCTGATGGGTGTTCCGCAGAGCCCACGGTAGCACGAGCCTTCGACGGTGAGGCCGTAGAGGGAAGGATCGATGCCCCGCGCGACCATCTCCCGAGCGACGTAGTAGTCCCAGCGGGCGAAGCGGAGCCACTCGAAGACGCTGTCCCGAACCTGGTCTGCAGGGTAGTCCAGGTCGAGGACGAGGTGCGCGGCGAGCCCCTTCGCACTACGGATGATGTTGCACGCCTGACCTTCTTCGCTCTCGCAGCAGCAGTGGAATGCGGTGTTGTCGTCGCAGCACGGGGCGACCAACGCGGACAACGCCTCGACGTACCGCGGATCGTCCTGCGCCGCCGGAACCGACGTAGTCCACCAACCGATGAAGAGGGGCAGCGATCCGAGGGACAAGGGGATCCCGTACGCCGTCGCCGTCCCTGCCGCGGGCACGATCTCCGATTGGATGCTTTGGAGCGAGTCTCCTTCGGCCCACACGACCCCGGCCGCCACGACCGCAGCCATCAGTCCGACGGCGAGCGCCGTTCCCCGTCGATCCGTCTCTCGATTTCTCGTCTTCACGATGCACCTCCACGTGTGGAATGAGGATACGGATCGCGGTGGAGCGGCGGTGACGAGGACGTGATGCGGATCTGAAGATGGGACTACGCATTCCGCGAACGAGGGGGCGGCGCATCCTCGGGCTGTGTCGTGAGCCAGTCGCAGAATCGACCCAGGCGCTCGGCCGCCTCGGAGAGGAACGCTCGGCCTTTCTCCACGTCGGCGCGGGACGGATCGCCGACGTGGCCGAGATCGGAGAACTCGGCGGCGTCGAACGCCACCTGGACCCCCTCGACGAAGTTCCCCCACGGTGCGTGCGCGCCGCGGTCCGCGCTCGCGTCCTCCATCCGGCGGGTCCGGACCGATGCGGGGTCGATGACGAGCATGGCGCTCGCCTCGACGGCCCCCGCATGGGCATCTTCCTTTGGGAAGAGGGCGGCGAGCGTCTCGGCGACCGACTGCCACCAGTTGAAGACGAACGCGTGCACCGACTCCTC
>JAQTVA010000203.1 GCA_028707055.1 Candidatus Bipolaricaulis sp.
GGAGCTTCCTCGAGTTCATGGACCACGAGGGCTGGCGCGACATGGAGCGGCAGTTCTTGCTCCCAAACCGCGCCGAGAACCTGAAGGCATCGGTCGACGAGCACCGGGAGATCATCGAGGCCCTGAAGGCCGGGGAGGCGGGCCACGCTGTGGATCTGGCACACGAGCACTATCGGAGAGCGCTCGAGGGTGAGAATCATGGCTAGTCAGCACACGTACGAACTGCTGGCGCACGACTTTCCGCGGAAGGATGGGATCGCGCGTGTGACCGGCCGCGAGATCTATTCAGTTGACGTCTCGCTCCCCCGCATGCTGCACGGACGGGTGGTGGCGAGTCCGTACGCGCACGCGATCGTGAAGTCGATCGATACGTCGGCGGCGGAGGCGATGGGCGCGGTGGTGCTGACGTTCGCCGACGTTCCGAAGGTCTGCTACAACGAGCGCATCATCACGATCCCGACCGCCCTCCACAAGGACCACTACGTGCTCGCCGACAAGGTGCGCCGGATGGGTGAGGCGGTGGCGGCGGTTGCGGCCGAGACCGAGGAGCTGGCCGAAGCAGCCGCGCGGGCCGTCAAAGTGGAGTACGAGATGCTACCGGCGCTGACGACGGCGGAAGACGCGATGCGCCCCGGCGCGCCGAGGATCTACGACAAGGTTCTGCTCGGCGACAACGAGGTGGAGATCAAGAGCAACGTCGCCTGTACGCGCAACGTCGACGAGGGCGACTTCGAACGCGCGCTGAAAGAGGCCGATGTGACAGTGGAGGGCTTCTTCACCCTCCCAAAGGTTTACCACGCGCAGATGGAGACGAAGTCGTGCGTCTGCCGTCCGGAGCCGAACGGCGGTCTCACGGTGTGGCCGACGACGCAGTCAATCCACAACGTGCGCATCCTGCTCGGCCAGATCTTCGGGATCCCGCTCTCGAAGATCGACGTGCGCCGGGTGCCGATCGGCGGGACGTTCGGCTCGAGCATCCAGATGAACCCGCCGATCCCGATCTGCGCCGCGCTGGCGCTCAAGTCCGGCCGGCCGGTGAAGCTGACGCTGACGCGCGAGGAGGACGCCCACGACCACTCGCGCTACGGCTGCACGATCGACCTCAAGCTCGCGGCGAAGAAGGATGGGACGCTCCTCGGCGCGGACATGAAGCTGGTTGCCGACATCGGCGCGCACAACATCCAGGCGTACTCGTTCCTCGGCGTGTCGATCGGCTGGCTCGTGTCGCTGTACAAGCTCCCCAACGTCCGCTACCGCGGGACGGCCGTGTACACGAACAAATCGCCGTCGTGCGCGATGCAGGGGTTCGGGAACCCGCAGGTGACGTTCGCCGCGGAGCAGCTGATCGACGCACTCGCCGAGAAGCTCGGCATGGACCCGATCGAGCTTCGGCTCAAGAACTACGTCGGCCTCGGCGAGACGTTCTGGGGCCAGGGGCCGCAGGTGAAGTCGATCGTGCGCTCGGACGGAGTCCCCGAACTGCTCGAAGAAGGGGCGAGGCGGATCGGGTGGGAGCGCCGGGGGCAGCGCTCCGGCGCTGCTGGTCAGAATCGCGCGAACGGCGAGCGATTCTGTCGCGGAATCGGGATGGCACGTGGATTTCATACGTCCAGTGCAGGCGCGCCGCAGCCGGGGGACGTGATCGACTTCTCCGGCGCGATGGTGAAGCTCAACGTCGACGGGTCGGTCGACGTGGTCACGGCGCTCATGGATCACGGCGGCGGGACGCTCGAGGCGGTGGCGAAGCTCGTCGGCGAAGCCCTGTGCGTGCCGTTCGACAAGGTGAACGTGGCCGACGCGGGGACGACGACGACGGTCTACGACTGCGTGACCCACGCGACGCGCGGCGTCTACGCCGGCGGTGGCGCCGCAGTGAAGGCGGCGGCGACGGTCAAGAAGGAGATCCTCGAGACAGCGGCCAAGTACCTCAACTCCTACCCCGACGCCCTTGCGCTGAAGCTGGACGAGAAGACGCAGCAGGGCGTCGTCTACTCACCCGCGATCGCCGATCGCTCGATGAGCCTGAAGGAACTCGCGACCCGCTGCTGGATGGAGTCGTGGAAGACGATCGCCGCGGTGGAGAGCTACCGACCGACGAACTGCCCGCCGGCGTACGTGGCTGTGTTCCTCGAGGTCGAGGTGGACACGTGGACCGGTCAGGTGCGCACGGTGAACGCGGCGATGGGCTCGGACTGCGGCACGGTCGTGAACCCGGCGATGGCCCGCGGCCAGCTCGAGGGCGGGCTCTCGAAGGGCGCCGGCTACGCGCTCGTCGAGGGGTGCTTCTGGGACGAGGACGGGCAGCTCACGTCGCGCGGCCTCTGGCTCGACGCGAAGACCCCGGCAATCTCCGAGACGCCGCCGATCGACAACCTACAGACCTATTTCGCCGACACGTACGAGCCGACGGGGCCGTTCGGGGCGAAGGGAATCGGCGAGGCGGCGATGAACCCCGTCGCCGCCGCGTATGGCAATGCCATCGCCAACGCCATCGGCGTCCGCTTCTACGAGCTACCGATGACCCCCGAGAAGATCCTCGCCGCCCTCGCGAAGAAGGAGGCGTCCCGATGACCCCGAACGCCTTCCGGAACCCAACGAACTCAACGAACCCAATGAACCCAACGAACTCCATCAACACTCACGTTCTTCCCCACCGTTTCGCCTACCTGCGGCCGAGCTCGCTCAACGAGGCGCTCGCCCTCCTCGCGGAGCACCCCGATGCGACGATCCTCGCCGGCGGGACAAACCTGATCGTCGACATGAAGCTCGGGAAGATCGCGCCGGCGAAAGTAATCGACATCACCTT
>JAQTVA010000204.1 GCA_028707055.1 Candidatus Bipolaricaulis sp.
GCAGGCTGCCCGGACCGGATCGCGACGACGGGCTGCCTCGTCTCCGCGTTTGCGTGCGTCCTCGCGTACTACGGGATCGACGTCACGGTGCCGGCCATCGACTCCTGGACGGGGCGTTCCGAGGTCGGCATGAATCCCGGCATTCTGAACGACTGGCTGCGAACCCACGACGGCTACGGGCGCTGCTCGGAGGACCCCGTCGGGAACTGCTGCCTCGAGTGGGAGTTCCTGCCCGAGGGAATCGACGTCACGTTCCACACGAACCACAGTGAGAGCGGACTCAGCCCGATCGTGTCGGTGGTGATCGATCACGCGCTCCGCGAGGGTCACCCGGTGATCGCGGGTGTGCATTGGGGACTCACCTGTCGCGGCGGGCTGCCCCAGAACGAAGATTGCCATTGGGTGGTCCTGACGAAGAAGACAGGAAGCACGTACGCCATCGTCGACCCGTACAATCCGAATGCCGAGTCTCCTTCCGGAGTGCGAACGTCTCTTGCCGCCGGGGTCAAAGGGAACTACGTCATCGACCGCTTCGTCGTCGTCACCCCGGCGGCTCCGAAGCCGGCTTCCGCGGTCGCGCAGCCGGTTCCGGCTCATACCCCTCCCCCGAAGGCGCAGAGCCATGGGGCGTCGTTCCTGGTCTTCCTCACGGCCGTCGCCGTCGTCCTGCTCGCCGTCTTCGCGACCGAAGCCCACCGCTAGGATCTAGGCGCCGCCCCAAAGGACCACCGCGCCGCCGACGAGGATCGAGTACACGCCGAAAACCCAGAGTTTCCCACGCGCAACGACACGAAGAAGCAGTCGGGCGGCGCCGAGGCCCACAAGGAACGCGGCCGCCGCGCCCAGCACGAGACCGAGCGCGTTCGCTTCCGCGAACGTTCCCGAACTCCCCGCCTCCACGAACGCGATGCCCGCCGCGCCGACCAGCGCGGGGATCGAGAGGAGGAACGAGAATCGGACGGCCTTCCCTGGATCCACGCTACGGAGGACCGCGGCGCCGATCGTCAGGCCGCTGCGTGAGAACCCGGGAAGAAGCGAGACCGCTTGTGCGGCGCCGACGACGACCGCGTCGGGAAACGTGAGGACCCTTCGCCGCGCGCGCCGCGCGGCGCGGTCGACAAGGAAGAGCAGGAGCCCGACCACGAGCCATCCGACGCCGATCAGACGAAGCGAGGCAAACGCCTGATCGATCTGCCCCCGCAGAAGGAACCCGACCCCGGCGATCGGGACCGTTGCCACAATCAGAAACCCGATCTCCTTCCGCCGCTCGAGAGTCCCTCGGGCGGAGAGCGCGCGCACCAACTCGGCGATGTCGTGTCGGAACGTGAGGATCACCGCGGCCGCGGTCCCCAGGTGCAGGCACGCTTCGAGGAGGACGCCCGGCGGGTTGAGTCCGAGCAGCGTCTGGACGAGAACCAGGTGCCCGGAGCTCGATACGGGCAGGAACTCGGTGAGTCCTTGAACGACTCCGAGGATGAGGTAGGAGATCACGGCCGCCTCCGCGGGCTGCAGCAGAGCGAGAGCGCGCCCGCCGAGCACGCGCCGACGCACTCACCGCACTTGATGCAGTTGTGGTCGTCGTGATCGCGATGAGGCTCGATCCCCATCGGGCAAGCCACCGCGCACGCGCCGCACTCGGTGCATTTCGCGCGTTCCAGACGAAGGTGGAGGAAGCTCACACGGTTGAAGAGCGAAAGGACCCCGCCCATGGGGCATAGATAGCGGCACCAGAAGCGTGCGACGAGCATCATCCCCACCAACGTGGCTCCGAGCGTCGCCATGTGCACGAGGAACGGCCGGTTCACACGGGCGACGCCGAGTACCAGGTACGGGATCGATGCCTCGATGGACGCTGCGGGACACAGCTTGCAGAAGACGGTGTCTGCGAGCGCCCATGCGCCGATCAGCGTGCCAAGAAGGACCGCGTACTTGCCGTACGACGCGACCCGCCGGATCCGTCGCTTTCGAAAGGAGACGAGGTCATTGAGCGTGCCGAACGGGCAGAACCAACCGCAGAAGCCACGCGCGGCGAGCACCCCGTACGCCACGATCACCCCCAGCCCAAAGAATGGAAACGCGCCGTACACGACCATGTTCTGCATCAGCCCGATGGGACACACGGTGATCGCCCATGGGCACGCGTAGCAGTGGAGACCGGGGAAGATCAGGTGGGTCATCCCGATCCCCGTGACTCCAAACAGCCCCAGGAGGATGCCCGCGCCCTGGCTGACACGTCGCCACGTGCCCAGCTTCATGCCTCCTCCTCCAACAGCGCCGTGAGTCGACGCTCGAGATCCTCGATCCCGAAAAGGACGGAGCCGAACCCCGGTCGGACGATGGCGGGAACCACCGTCCGGCCGGACCGCAACACCCCGTACCGCCGCGCAAGCTCCGGCTCCCGCTCGACGTCGATCAAGCGGTACGTCACCCGTTCGTTCAGGGCCGCGACCTGCTCCACCAGGGCCTCGGCGTAAGGACAGGATCGGCACCACGGGGCGTAGAACACGATGAGCTCGACCGGCACGGAGAGCGCTCGGATCCGAGCTTCTTCGGCATCCCCAAGCCGCGGGACGTCCGCAACGGCTTCCTCGATTCCGACGCACGAGATGCACAGGACCGCAGCGATGCTCTGCGCCTGTTCGTGCTGATCGAGGGCCACGCCGTACCCGAGTCCGGCCGCCGCCGCGAGCACGAGAAGGGCGGAGGACGGCCACACCGCCTTCCCCCGGCGCGCGCGAAGCGCCGTGAGGACGGCGGCGACCGCCGCACCCGCGGCCAACGCGTACGGAAC
>JAQTVA010000205.1 GCA_028707055.1 Candidatus Bipolaricaulis sp.
GTCGAGGACCTTGTACTCCTTCGGCAGTCGGGCTCGAAGCTCGCCCACGACGGCGGCCACCTTCTCCGCGTCGCGCGGCCCGGTGACGCCGTCGACGAAGGCAACGATCGACGTCACGGCTCCCGGCCGACGCGCGAGCGTCTGGGCCAGGCCGAGATCGACCTGGACGAGGCCCCGCCCCATCGACGGTTCGGGGGCGGTGTAGACGCCGACGACGGGCGCCGTGGCCGCGCCGATCCCCGTATCCGGGTGCGCGCCGAGCAGGACGACCTCGTCGCCCACGGAGGCCGACAGGAGGTCGCGCAGCTCGCCGCCGATGACGACCCCGTTTGCGCCCGTCGTCAGGTACGAGCCTTCGGAGACCAGCCTTCCGATCGGGCTGACGCGGCCGACCTCCTCGGGGATGACGCCCTGGAGCAGGATCCCCTGCGACCGTCCGCCGCGCGAAACCATCGCTGGCAGATCGAGGCGGACCGTGCGCCAGGCGATGCCCGGCACGGAGTCGAGCGCGGCGAGGGCCGCGGCGGGATCCTTCATCAAGGGCAGCGCGCCACCCGCCGTCGTCTCCGCGGCGCTGCGGATCTGGAGGTGGCCCGTCTCGAAGTTGACGGTGTTCTTGAACAGGCCCTCCTGCTCACCGTTCAGCATCCCGATGTCGAGGACGAGGATGAGGACGGGGATGAAGACGGCGAGCAGGGTCAGGATGCTCCGCCGTCGGCTCCGCCAAAGGTGACGCCACGCTTGCTTCACTGCGCCGCCTCCAGGTTCGCAACGGTGAACACCGAAGGATCGATCGCGACCCCGAACTCGACGTTCTCCAGCCGCTCGACGGAACGGTCGCCGTTCTTCTCCTCGATTACGATGAGGGTTGGGATGACGCGGCCGGGGAGGGCGACGTACTCCGAGAACGTCGCCGTGCGCAGCAGGCCGCCACGTTGGTCGTAGTACTCGACGAGGAGGATCGCGAAGTCCTCGCGCACGCGGACGACGAGGCTGCCGTAGACGACGGGCGCGTCCGGCTTCGGGGTGAGGGTGAGGAGGTAGTCCGTGCCGTCGCGCGCCATCGTCGCGTCGTACTGGTCGGATAGCGTCCCATGAAGGAGGTCCTCGAGCGCCGGGCCGCTCCCGAACAGGCTGTCGGCGACGGCGATCGACGGCAGGGGAACGGCCTTCCCGATCGCGGGTGCGTAGTACCAGACCTCATCACCGGCCATCAAGTACCCCGAGCCCGCGTCGGCCTCCGGCGCGAGGAAGCGCACCAAGCCGAGGTCGTCTCCCTGCGACCAGACCTCGAAGCGGTACAGGCGGGGCTCGCCTCCCTGCACTACCTCGAGCGTAACGAACCCGTGGAACGTCTCCCCCTGCCAGTTCGAGCGGGCACGGGCGAGGACGTCGAACGCGTCGTAGTCCTCCGCGGCGCACACCACGCAGGCAAGCGTCGCGAGCATGATTGCCAGCGCCGTCTTCTTCACATGATCCATACGTGACACCCCACTTCCCGTCCCGGTGTTCGTGGTCCGCTACTCGTCGCGGATCGCCTCGACCGGCTGTAGCGCTGCGGCGCGCCGTGCCGGATACCACGCCGCAATCAACCCCGTCAGAAGGATCACGACCAGACTCGCGATCCAGTACCAGCCGTGCGTCGACGCGTAGAGCTTCGTCGGGAACGCGAGGTCGCCGGTCATCGATGCCCACAGCGTTCCCAGCGTGATCCCGCGACTCAAGAGAGCGAGCAGGACGTAGCCGAGCAGACCGCCGGCCGCGAACCCGAGCGCCGAGGCGACCAACGACTCCACCTGCACGACCCGCCGGAGGCGGCGCGGCGACATCCCGACGGCGATCATCACCCCGAACTCGCGCGTTCGCTCGAGCACGGAGAAGAGCACCGTGTTCGCCACGCCGAACCCGGCGAGGAGACCGAGGATGAACATCATCGGCCACATCTCCATCTTCGCCGTCTTGATCATCGAAGCGAGCATCGCGTTCGCTTCGAGGTAGCTCTTCACGGAGAACATGGCCCCGAGCGCCTCGCGAAGCCCCGCGGCCGCCTTCTCCGCGTTCTCGGCGCGCGGCAGGGCGGCGACCACCTCCGTCGCGCCGGGCCACGCGGCGAGCCGCCGTGCGTCGTCGAGCGAGACGAGGACGATGCCCTTGTCCAAGGTCGGCATCCCCGAGGCGAAGAACCCGACGGCCGTGAACGCGAGCGACTGTGGGCCCGACTCCGCCTGCACGAGGACGACCACCCGCTCGCCGAGCCGCACGTCGAGTTGCGTCGCGGTCGCCTCGCTCAGGAGCAGGTCGCCCGGCCTCTCCAGCCCGCGACCGGCTGCAATACGAGTCGCAAGCGTCGTTACCTGCGGTTCGCGAAGCGGGTCGATCCCGCGGATCTCGATCCCCGCGGCGCCGTACGCCGACTTCACCATCCCGTAGACCGACAGGCGTGGCGAGTACTGCTCGATGCCCGCCGCGGCGAGCGCCGCCTCTGCGGCGGCTGCCTGTTCCGGCGACAGACCGTGCTCCGGCGCCGGGTCTTCCTCATACAAGGCCGAGCGGATCTTCAGGCTCCCCTGATCGACCGAGATCTGCGCGTCGGTCATCGACGCCATGAAGCCGTCGACCGTGCCCCAGAGGAGGATCATGACGAGACTCGCGAACGCAACCATCGAGATCATCAGGATCGTCCGCCGCGGGTGCCGCCAGAGCCCTCTCCAGGCCATGCGTAGGTTGGATGCGTTCATTCGACCCTCACTTTTTCCGGCCGCTTGCCACGCGGGGTCTTGCGCT
>JAQTVA010000037.1 GCA_028707055.1 Candidatus Bipolaricaulis sp.
GGGACACGCTCGAGAGCTTCAAGGAGCGCATGCGCGCGACGATCGAGACCCAGTACGTCGTGGACGCCGTCGACGCCCAGGTCGCCGGAGCGATCCAGCCGACGGAGGAGCAGCTCGGCACGTACTATGAGAAGAACATCGCCCAATACGACCAACCCGAGCAGGTCCGCGCGGCGCACATCCTCGTGGAGACGCTCGAGGAGGCCGAGAGCGTTCGCGTGAAGCTTGCCGCCGGCGGGGATTTCGCCGCCTTGGCGAAGGAGTACTCGCTCGACGCTGGAACCCGAGAGAACGGCGGAGACCTCGGGCTGTTCGGGCGCGGGCAGATGGTCAAGGAGTTCGAGGACGCCGCGTTCTCGCTTGCCGTCGGCGAGACCAGCTCGCCGGTGAAGACTTCCTACGGATACCACGTCCTTCGCGTCTCCGAGCACTCGGCGGCCCGAACGCCGGGACTCGAGGAGATCCGCGACCAGGTCACGCAGGACTACGTGAAGGAAGAGACCACGACGCGAGTCGCGTCGTGGTACGACGACGTCTACAAGACGAAGAACGTCGAGATCAAGATCGACGTCGTGCGCGCGTTCCTCCTTCAGGAGCAGGACATCGACCTCGGCCTCGCCGAGTTCGAGCGACTGCGGGTCGAGGGGACGGGAACGGACCCGTACCTCCCGTACTACATCGGGCAGATTTACGAGACGAAGTCGTCGCGCCTCAGCGACGAGCTGTCGGCCCTCGCCAAGGTTGCGAGTCCGACCGCCGAGCAGACGCAGCGCATGGAGGAGATCCAAAACCTGCAGAAGGAGTACGGGGACAAGGCTCTCGCCGCCTACCTGGCCGCCCTCGAGGACGTCGAGGCCGACGAGGACTTCCTCACCCACATCCTGCAGCTCAGTCCGGACAGCGTGACCGCGACGTTCCTCCTCGGGAAGTTGTATGCCGATCGCGGGGATTACGCGCGGGCGGAACTCGAGTACGCACAGGTCCTGAGCAAGGATCCGGCCAACGTCGCCGCGTACATCGCATCAGGAGACCTGGCGGCCAAACAGGGGAACTACAGCCTTGCGAAAACTCGCTACGAAGGCGCGCTGCGGATTCGGGCGAACGACGCGAGCGTCATGCTGAAGCTCGTTGGCGCCGATCTCGCGATGGACCAGGTCGACCAGGCTGGCGAACTGGTGGCCGCGATCCGACAGGTCGACCCCGGCAACGCCAAACTGGCGATCGCCGAGGGAGACGTTGCCTTCGCGCGGCTGAAGCGTGCCATCCGCGAGCGAGACGCGCTCGCCGCAAGGGCGACGCGCACCGAGGCAGAGGAGACGGCGCTGGCCGGACTCCGGCAGCAGGCCGCCGACCTGTACGCCACGACGGTGGCACGCTACGAGGCCGGCCTGAAGACCGGCGGCGGACTCGACCTTGACATCAAGCTCGGCCAGGCCCACCTCGCGATGGGAGAGGTGGCCGCCGCGGAGCGCGAGTTCCGGTCGGTGATCGTGCGGTCTCCGTATCGAGCCGATGCGTACGAGGGGATGGGGAACGTCCATCTGGCGAAGGGCGAAACGTCGGAGGGTCTGACGCAGCTGCGGACGGCGCTCGCGCGCTCGTTCGACGTACAGCAGCGTGAGCGGCTCGCCACGCAGATCGTCTCGATCGACCCCACGGACGCCGATACGCTCACGCGGCTGGCTCGGGTGTACGCAGAGCAGTACAAGTGGAGCGCGGCGATCCGGGAGTACGCGAAGTTGATCGAGCTTCGACCCACGTTGGAGGACGCGTACCTCGGGATCGCCGAAGCGTATCGCTGGCGGACCGAGTACGACTCCGCCATCGACTACCTGAACCGCGGAATCGAACGGGTCGAGCGCGACGCGTCGAGGGTCAAGCTCTACGATGCGATCGTGACGACCGTGCAGGCGGATGTCGGGCAAGGAAAGCCGCTCACCTCGGTCGGGCTCGACGCCCTCATCGAGTCGGCGAAGCTGCAGATCGCGCGTGGAAACAAATCGGACGCGCTTACCCGTCTCGAGAAGGTCCGCGCCGCGGACGAGAAGTACCGCGCGGACGAGGTCGGGACCTTGATCGTCGACGCAGGCGGGGCCGCGGAAGGCTCACCGTAGCATGGGCGAGCGGCACGCCGACCGGCTCGCCCGTCTTGTCGGCTTGATCGCCAAGCTGCGCGATCCTGAGGGCGGCTGCCCGTGGGATCGCGCCCAGGATCACCGGACCCTCCGTCCGTACGTCGTCGAAGAGGCGCACGAGGTCGTCGCCGCCATCGACGGCGACGACCCTGACGGGCTCAAGTCCGAGCTTGGAGACCTGTTTCTCCAAGTCTTGCTTCACAGCCAGATTGCCGCGGAGGCTGGCGAGTTCACGCTCGGCGACGTCCTGGATGCGCTGGCCGACAAGCTCGAGCGCCGGCACCCGCATGTGTTCGGAGATGCGCCCGCGGATCTCTCGGCGATCCGAACGCGCTGGAACGAGATCAAGGCGTCCGAGCCGGGGCGCGCCGTCGAACTCCCGACGCTGCTCGCCGCGCGCAAGCTCGTCTCGTCTCTTCCTGACGATGCCTCGATCGAAGCCCTGCTCGCGGCCACCACGGAGGAGGAGCGCGCCGGCCTCGACCTTCTCGCCGCGGTCGCGCGCGCGTGGCGCCACGGTATCGATCCGGAGATCGCACTGCGAAAGGTCGTCGACGCCGCCCGCGCGGCCACGGGGGATCGCCGTGGTGCGTAGCCGATCGTGCGACGCTGTCGCGTACTGGATCGCCACCACCGAGGACGAGATCCACTTCGTCGACGCCATCCTCAGCGCGTACGACGGCCTGGCCACCGTCCGTCGGGAGTTCAAGCTGCGGGACGGGTCGGCGATGTACAAGATCTACGTTGCGGCGGGGATGGAGGCGGAGTTCCTTGAGGTCATCGAGCACCTCAGGGCGCGCGCCGACATCCGCGCCGTGCTCCGGGGGGACGACGATGGGCCTGCTGCGAGCGAGTGAGGTCGCGCGGTCGATCTTCGACGTCGACTACGCCCGCTTGTGGGCGGAGGGGAAGCGGGCCGTGATCTTCGACCTCGACAACACACTCGGCGAGCGGCGGACGAGCACGCTGCGTCCCGAGGTCCGCGCCCTTCTCGAGAACCTCTCCGCGCGCGGGTTCTCGATCGGGGTCCTGACCAACCGCCGCTGGCGCAGCGTCGAGGAGCTCACAGCTCAGCTGGGACCCGCGATCCCCGTCGTCCGGATGGCCCACAAACCGTCGCGGAAGGGGTACGCGACGCTCCTCGGCCGGCTCGGCGTCTCCGCCGCGGAGGCGGTCATGATCGGCGACCGCACGCTGACCGACGTCGTCGGAGCCAACCGCTGCCGCATTCACTCGATCCGCGTCTCGGGCTTTTCGGCCTGAGGAAGCGTGCCGACGCGGAGTTGGTGCCTCCCGCGGGGTCGGCTATCATTCCCGTCCCGGGAACGTCCTGGGAGTCTCGTCAGGAATTGCAGGAGGGTTGGCCGACGATGAACGCTCACCACGTGGTCTCAATCGGAGGGCTCAGCTCGGAGGAGGTTTTCGAGATCCTCGAGGTCGCCCGGAACCTCAAGCTCGAGCACCGCGCCGGGATCCGCCACACGATGCTTGAGGGAAAGACGTTGGCGATGATCTTCCAGAAGCCGTCTCTGCGAACCCGTGTGTCGTTTGAAGCGGGGATGGAGCAGCTCGGCGGCCACGCGATCTACCTCGGTCCGAGTGACATCAAGCTCGGCGAGCGCGAGACGACGGAGGACATCGCCCTCAACTTGTCCCGGTTCGTCGACGGGATCATGGCCCGTGTGTTCAAGCACGAGACGATCCTCGAGCTGGCGAAACACGCCACCGTGCCAGTGATCAACGGGCTGTGCGACCTCCACCATCCGTGCCAGGCCCTGGCCGACCTTCTCACCGTGTGGGAGAAGAAGCGCAGCTTCGAGGGGCTGACGCTGACGTTCATCGGCGACGGGAACAACGTCGCCCATTCGCTCATCGAGGGTTGCGCCCGGGTGGGTATGGCGTTCCGCATCGCTTGTCCGAAGGGGTACGAGCCCGACGGAAAGATCGTCGCCGCGGCGCGCGCTCAGGGCGCATCGGTCGAGGTTCTGCACGACCCGCGCGAGGCCGCGTCGGGCGCCGACGTCCTCTACACCGACGTCTGGGTGAGCATGGGACAGGAGACCGAGGCGAAGTCGAAGCAGAATGCGTTCGACGGCTTCACGATCGACAAGAGACTGCTGGCGGCGGCGAAGAAGGACGCGATCATCATGCACTGCCTGCCCGCGCACTACGACGAGGAGATCACCTACGAGGCTTCGCGGAGCCCGGGGAGCGCGATTTTTGACCAGGCCGAGAACCGGATGCACGCGCAGAAGGCGGTCATGGCCCTTCTGATGAAATAGCCGAGGGGTGCAAGGAGGGAGGATGGAGACCCGAGTCGGGTCGGATGCGAAGGCGGATTGTCTCGTGACGGCGCGAGCCGCGGAGCGGGCGTCCGTGACCGTCGCCACGAAGAACCGGAACCTCTTGGAGACGGGAATTCGCGCCGTCGCTGAGGCTGTGATCGAGTCATTCGGCAGTCCCGCGGTCGCGGTCGAGGTTCAGGATCAGGGAGCCCTCGACTATGTCCTTGCCGCGCGAATCGAGACCGCCATACGAAGGGTTCTCCCCGAGGCGAAGCCCGTCCAGGCGGTGAAAGGCGCGCGCGCCGCGTCCGATCCCGATCGCCCGCGGCGCAGCCGTCTATACGCTCCGGGAAACAACCCGCGACTGCTTGTCGGGATCGACATCCACGGCACCGATTGCGTCCTCCTCGACCTCGAAGACTCAGTCCCACTCGCCGAGAAGGGTGCGGCGCGGACCCTCGTGAAGCGGTTGCTCGCCGTCGTCCCGTTCCCCGACGAGGTTTGGGTCCGGATCAACCCTCTCGACGCTGGAGGCCGCGACGACCTGGCCGAGGTCCTCGAAGGCCGTCCGCACGGGGTGTGCCTGCCGAAGGCGGAGACGGGCGAGAGCGTCCGTGAGCTGTCGAAGGAGTTGGGGAGGATCGAGCGTCGGCTGGGGTTCGACGTCGGCTCGACGCACATCATGCCTATCATCGAGACGGCGCGCGGCGTGCTGCGGTGCGAAGACGTGGCCGAGGCCGACGAACGGGTCGTCGTCGTCGCGTTCGGCGCCGAGGACTACACCCGCGACATCGGAGCGCGGAGAACTGACGAGGCTCTCCTGTTTGCACGATCGCGCGTCGTCGCCGCGGCCAAGGCGGCGGGGGTCCAGGCCTCGGACACCGTGTATGCCGACCTGGCGAACGACGCCGGGCTGGCCGATGAGTGCGCGCGCGCCCGCGACCTCGGGTTCGACGGGAAGGGGGCCATCAACCCGCGGCAGATCCCGATCTTGCACCACGTCTTCTCCCCCAGCGCCGCGGAGCTCGAGCGGGCGAAGGCGATCGTCGAGGCGGCGCGCGAGGCGGAGTCGCGCGGTCTGGGCGCAGTGGCCGTCGACGGGCGGATGGTCGATCAGCCCGTCGTCGAGCGGGCCCGAAGGCTGATCAAGTACGCCGAGAAGATCTCGAAAGGAGGCGCAGCATGACGCGCAACGCCCTCGGACGAGAGATTCCCGAGCGGATCGGCGGACGAACGGTGGCCCCGTTTGCCGGGGCCTTCGCCAAGATCCCCACCGGGACGAAGGCACCGCGGCTGCAGAAAGGCGCACCGCAGCGCGAGGACAAAGTCCTCCCGACGCTCGAGGCGGCGATCGAGGCGTGCGGCCTCCAGAGCGGCATGACGGTCTCGTTCCACCACTCGTTTCGTGAAGGAGACCGGGTCATCAACCTCGTACTCGGGACGTGCGCGCGGATGGGGATCCGCGACCTGCGCATCTTCCCGACGGCCCTGTTCGGGGTCCACGAGCCGATCGTCGGACACATCGAGTCCGGCGTCGTCTCGCGGATCGAGGGGTCGATGAACGGCCCGGTGGGGGCGTTCATCAGCAAGGGTGGAAAGCTGCGCGAGCCGGCGGTACTCCGCTCGCACGGCGGGCGGTGGCGGGCGATCGAGGCGGGCGACGTCGAGATCGACGTCGCGTTCATCGCCGCGCCGCAGGCCGACCCGTACGGCAATGCGACCGGAATCCGCGGCAAGACGCCGTGTGGACCGATCACCTTCCAGGCCGTCGACGCGCAGTACGCGCGGAAGACCGTCGTCGTGACGAACGACCTAGCGCCTTACCCCGTCTATCCGATGGAGATCCAGCAGGGGTGGACCGACTATGTGGTCGTCGTCGACGAGATCGGCGACCCGGCGTCGATCTCGGCGGGGACGCTCCAGTTGACGAACTCGCCGACGAACCTCCTGATCGCTCGCCTCACGGTGGACGCGGTGATGGCGTCGCCGTACTTCAAGGATGGGATCAGCTTCCAGGGCGGCGCCGGAGGCGTCTCCCTCGCGGCGACGAAGTTCCTGGGCGACGAGATGGACAAGGCGAAGATCGTCGGTTCATTCGGAATGGGCGGCGGGACGAAGATGCTCGTCGACCTCCTGCGGCGCGGCCAGCTACGCGCCATCCTGGACGGACAGGCGTTCGACCTCGACGCGATCGCCTCGCTGCGCGAGGACCCGGCGCACCTGATCATGGACCCCGGGATCTACGCGAACTACGACTCGCGCGGCTGCGCGACGTACAAGCTGGACGTCGCCTTCCTCGGGGCGACCGAGGTCGACCTCGACTTCAACGTCAACGTCAACACCCACTCCGACGGCCAGCTCTTGCACGGTATTGGCGGGCATCAGGATGTGGCCGCCGGCGCGGCGATGACGATGATCACCCTCCCCGCGTTGCGCGGGCGGATCCCCCCGATCGTCGATCGGGTGACCACGGTGACGACGCCGGGCGAGGTCGTCGACGTCATTGTGACCGAGCGCGGAATCGCCGTGAATCCGCGGCGCGGCGACCTTCGCGAGCGATTCCTCGCGGCGGGGCTCCCGGTTCGGGATCTCGCCGAGATCAAGCGCGACGCCGGCCGATACATCCAGCCGGTCCGCCGTCCCGTGTTCGGCGACGAGGTCATCGCCGCGATCGAGTGGCGCGATGGAACCGTGATCGACGTGGTGCGAAAGGTGGAAGGATGGCAGTGAGAGACGAGATTCGGAAGATCCTGCCGGAAGTCGACGAGATCAAGGACCAGGGGTTGCGCGAGAAGGTGCTCGCGACGTGGGAGGCGGGGCTCGCGCGCGGCGGCTGGAAGCCGGCCGACATCGCGCGGATCCCGTTCACGCTCCTCAAGCCGGTGAAGATCAGCTTCGCCGACCACGTGCGCGGCGTGACCAAGATCTGCATCGCCGCGGCCGACACGTTCGACGAGGTCTACAAGGGCGCGCTCAAGGTCGACCGCGACACCCTGATCGCCGGGGCGCTGCTCCACGACGTGGGCAAGCTGCTGGAGATCGCGGAGAAGGACGGCACGTTCGCGAAGTCGAAGGACGGCGCCCTTGTGCGACACCCGTTCTCCGGGCTCGCCCTCGCCGACGCGCAGGGGCTTCCCGCCGAGGTCCTGCACATCATCGCCACCCACTCGAAGGAAGGCGACCACGGGAAGCGGACGGCGGAGGCGATCGTCCTCCACCTGGCCGACTTCATGAACTTCGATCCGTTGGAGGGATAAGGCGCATGGGACAGACGTTCGCCCAGAAGGTGCTGGCGGCGAAGGCCGGGCTGCCGCGGGTGGAGGTCGGACAGATCGTCGACGTCGAGCCCGACGTCTGCCTGTCGCACGACAACACCGCGGCGATCGCCAAGACGTTTGCCAAGATCGGCGTCGAGCGCGTGAAGAACCCGGACCGGTTCGTCATCGTTCTCGACCACACCGTGCCCGCGTCGACCGAGGAGTACGCGAAGGGGCACAAGGAGATCCGCGAGTTCGTCGCCAAACAAGGGATTCAGGCGTTCTACGACGTCGGCGTCGGCGTCTGCCACCAGGTGCTCCCGGAGATGGGGTTCGCTCTTCCCGGGCGGCTCATCGTCGGCGCGGACTCGCACACCACGGCGTACGGGGCGCTCGGCGCCTTCTCCGCCGGCGTCGGCCGGTCGGAGATGGCGGCCCTCTACGCTACGTCGCGCATCTGGCTGAAGACCCCGGCGTCGTTCAGGATCGACGTGCGCGGGAAGCTCCAGGAGCCGGTGACGTCGAAGGACCTCGTCCTCAAGATCATCGGCGACATCGGCGCCGACGGGGCGCTCTACAAGTCCGTCGAGTACGCCGGCGAGGCGATCGAAGCGATGAGCGTCTCGTCGCGCCTCGTCCTCTCGAACATGGCGATCGAGATGGGCGCGAAGAACGGCTACTGCGCGCCGGACAAGAAGACGTTCGCCTTCCTCGAATCGCGGGCTCGAGCGACGTACGCGCCCGTCTACCCCGACCCTGACGCCGTCTACGAGAAGCTCCTCACCTACGACGCATCCAAGCTCGGCCCGCAGGTCGCCAAACCTCACACGGTCGACCACGTCTCCCCGGTCGAGGAGGTCGAGGGGACGAAGATCGACCAGGCGTTGCTCGGCACGTGCACGAACGGCCGGCTCGAGGATCTGCACGCCGCGGCCCGCTACCTCGAGGGAAAGAGGATCGCCCGGGGTGTGCGGATGATCGTCCTCCCCGCGTCGCGGGAGATCCTCCTTGACGCCATGCGAGAGGGGCTGGTCGAGATCTTCCTCCGCGCCGGTGCGATGGTCCTGAATGCCGGCTGCGGCCCGTGCCTCGGCGCGCACCAAGGCGTGCTCGCCGCGGGCGAGGTCTGCGTTTCCACCGCGAACCGCAACTTCCAGGGACGGATGGGGTCGAACGAGGCGGCGACGTACCTGGCGTCGCCGGCGACCGTCGCCGCGTCCGCCGTGACCGGCGTGATCACCGATCCGAGGAAGGCCGTGCGTGGAGGTGGCGCATGATCGAGGGGAAGGTCTGGAAGTACGGGGACGACGTCAACACCGATGTCATCTTCGCGGGCAAGTACACGTACAAGCCGATGACGCCGGCCGAGATGGCCGAGCACGCGCTCGAGGACCTCGATCCGACGTTCGCCAAGGGCGTGAAGCCCGGCGACATCCTCGTTGCCGGCGCCAACTTTGGCTGCGGCTCGTCCCGCGAGCAGGCGGCTACGTGCGTCAAGGCGTCGGGCGTCGCCGCCGTTATCGCCGTTTCCTTCTCGCGGATCTTCTTCCGGAACGCCATCAACGAGGGGCTGCCCGTTGTCGAGTTGGCGTCCGGGACGTCGATGATCGCCAAGGACGACACCGTCAAGATCGACTTCGATCAGGGCATCGTGACGCACAAGGGGAAGGAGTACCGCTTCCCCGCGCTGCCGAGGGAGGTTCTCGCGATTCTGAACGACGGCGGCCTCATCCCGCACGTCAAGAAGACGCTCGGGTCCGCCAAGACGTAGACCCAGAGAAGCACGCATGGCGCTGACGTACCGAAGTCCTACACAAGTCGAGTGTGCCGACCTCTTCGAAGCGGTCCTCGCGCAGCTTGGCTCCCAGGCCGAAGAAGCCGAAGCCTACCTCGGGATGACGCGCGACCAGTTCGCCGAGATCTACCGCACGACCGGCGAGATTCGGATCGTGCTGGACGATGGGTGCGCTGTCGGAGCGCTCTGGATCGAGGAGCGAGACCGACAGCTGCACATCCACGCGATCATTCTGCGACCCGAGGCGCGCGGGCGCGGGATCGGAACGCGGATCATCCAATCGCTCAAGAACGAGTTCTCGCCGCGCGTCGACGAGATCGAGCTCGGCGTCCAGGACTCGAACGCCGACGCCATCCGCTTCTACGAGCGCGTTGGCTTTCGTGAGGTCCCTGTCGGGACGATGCCCGGGTTCACGATCCTGCGGCTCGCACTTCGAACCCCCGGCGCAGGAACAGCGTCATGACGAGAGCGGAGCTCGAGGCGGTGACGCGCCGGTGGATCGGCCTCTGGTGCGCGCCCGTCGACTGGGTCCTCTTCGATGCGCTCCACGCCGACGACTTCGTCGACGAGTCCTCCGCCGGTCGGCCGCCGACGAAGGCGGCGTTTGCCGAGGGCCTGGCGGAACTCGTCCTGGCCTTCCCCGACCTTCGGACGACGGTCGACGATCTCGTGGTCGACGAGGCGAGGTCGCGCGTCGCCGTGCGTTGGACGGCCCACGGCACGAACCGCGCCCGCTTCCTCGGCGTCGGGCCGACGAGTCGGATGACGACCTTCCGCGGCGTCGAGATCGTCCAGATCGAAGCCGGCCGCATCACGCGCCGCTGGGGCGAGTGGGACGTCTCGGAGCACACAGGGACGCCGGCGTAGAGCCGTCGGCAGTCCCGATCGCGCCATCCGCCTCGGCCGTGCGTTCGCGAGCGATCAACCGCCGCGGCTCGGCGGCGTCGGCGGGAAGGCGAAGACCAGGGCGAGGCCGAGACCGGCCCACGCGTTCTCCACCGTCTCCCGGAACGCGGAATCGACCGGCTCGCACAACCCGGGGATCACGCGGCGCGTCGTGCGCACGGTGTAGAGGTCGGGCCCGATCTCGGCGAGGACGCGGCCGAGGGCTGCCAGGCTGGCTTCGCCGTCGTTTACGCCCTTGAGGAAGATGCCGTCCATCCAGAGGCGTTGTGACGCGAGTTCGTGCCGCAGGGCCTTGTATCCTGCGACGACGGCCTCGACCGATACCCCGCGGTGCGGGCGTGCGATCTTGGCGAATGCCGTCGCGTCGACGGTGTTCAGATTGGCCATCACGGGATCGCAGGTCGCGACCTCCTTGCGCACCTGCGGGTCCCTGAGGAGCGAGCCGTTGGTGTAGAGCGTGCAGACCACTCCGGGATAAGCAT
>JAQTVA010000038.1 GCA_028707055.1 Candidatus Bipolaricaulis sp.
CGGAACAGGAGTCCCACGATCCCGGCGATGAGGATGGCGTTCCCCGCGACGTCGATGACGAACCGTGACAGGAAGTTGGAGAGCGTGGCGACGTCTCCGTCGATCCGCTCGATCAGCTGTCCGGGCGAGTGCTCCTTGTGGAAGGTCGCGTCGAGGCGGAGCGCGTGGCTCAAGAGGTCGAGGCGGAGGGCGTTGGTCGCCGTCCACGCGACGGTCTCTCCCACGTATGTCGCTGCGACGGAGAGAAGCTGCGCCACGACGGCGATGCCGAAGAAGAGCAGAGCGCCCCGGATGAGGACCGACCGCGCGCCGCCCGCCAAGGCGGCGTCGATGAACTGACGCAGGATCTGCGGGTTCGCAAGGCGCAGGCCGATGGTGGCGAGGATGAGGACCGCGAGGACGCCGACCCATCGCTTCTGCGGTCGCAGGTAGCGGCCGAGCAGGGCCGCATACTCACGCAGCGGGAGCTTCATCCCATCCCTCCAAGCGCTGCGTCGTCAGGTCGCGACCCCGGCGCAGCTCCTTCTCGAACAGCACGCGCTCTCGGTCCACGTGCATGCCGGCTCGCTCGTAAACACGGACGGCCCCGGTGAGGCTGGACCCGTCGACGCCGAGCGCGACACGCCTCTTTCCGCGGCCCCCAAGCTCGCGGAACGAGTGGTGAAGCAGCGCGAGCGCGATCCCGCGTCGCCTCCATGTTTGCACGACGCCGAGCGTGTTCACGTACGCCAGGTCGGGATCCTCGGGCTCCATCGCCGAGCACAACGAGACGCCCACGATGTCGCCGCCTGCCGTGGCGAGGAACCAGAGACCTGCGTCAAACGACTTCTCCTCGGTGATGACGTGTCGCCAGTCAGCCACGTCGCTGTCGAGGGGCGACTCGACGTAGCCCCAATGGTCGCGGAACGCGGAACGGATGGCCTCGACCATCGGGACCAGATCTTGATCGGCGTGGAACGTCCGCAGTGCGACTCCGCTCGGCCAAACCGGCTCAGGAACGGACCCATTGAGGTCGATTCTCATCCGGTAGTTGCGGCGAATCGCCGCGTACCCGGCGGACGCCAGCAGCTCGAGCCCGGACTCATCGCGGGTCGAGACGGTCTGACGCAGGATGACGCGCGATCCGACGGGCGCCTGGGCGAGGGCTGCGCGGCCGCGCTCTTCCTGCCAGGCCACGAGGTCCGAGCCGACGCCGCGGCCTCGGTGGACGGGATCGACGCAGCCCCAGGCCCAGATTCGCACGTGCGGCGGGTCGATATCCCAGACCTCCGCGTATCCAGCCGGGTTTCCCGACGGATCCACGAGGACGCGGGTGTCGCGCTCGAGATCGAAGCCCGGCGCGCGCCACTCGGTCAAGAGATTGTCGACGTCATGCTGCCGGACTCCGAGGATGCGCTCGGAGTCCGCATTGAACATCGCCGTCAGCAACTCGGCGTCGGACGGCTGCGCCGGTCGCAGGGTGAATGCACTGGATCGCTCTAGAGACATCGTAACGTCCTTCACGTAAGGGTAGGTAAGTTCCAAAGCAGCATGCCGCGTCGTGGACCGATGGAGCTTGTGCAGGAAGGGTCCTCGCGTAAGACCGCGTTCGGCCTTGGGGAACCTAGAAGGAGAGTAGGGCGAGCGCGGCTCTCGAGAACGCGGCCAACACGGCGGCAGATCGAGTTCGGTTGCCGATCACCATCATGTGCCTCCTTGACCGCTTCTCTCGGGCTGGTTGGCCCGTACGACTCGCCAACCGCTGCACCTCGGTGAGGGCAGCGGACGTCTCGCTGGAATGAGCGGGAGTATAGCGAGGCGGCGGCGGAATGCAAGGGCGGGCGGCGCAGGAGCAGAAGACGGATCACGTCGCGGTACGCAGACGCCTTGCGCCGGACCCAGCCTCTCTCTATCCTTACCGGCGCGGCCGAACCGAGATGAGCTCGCGTCCGCCCCGCGACCACCATGAAGAAGGCCGACGCGAAGCCCGAAAACCCTGACAGCCACGATCTTCTCGCCTACGTCCCACGCCACGCGGCGACGCCGGAGACGTACCTCACGCTCGGATTCCGCTGCGGGCTTGAGGTCCATCAGCAACTGCGTACCGCGAAGAAGCTCTTCTGCCGCTGTCCCGGCGGCGTCTACCAAGACGGAGACGACTACGACGCGCAACTCGTCCGTCACATGCGTCCCACGCTGAGCGAACTCGGCGAGTACGACGGAACCGCCCTGATGGAGTACAGGACGAAGAAGAACATCGTCTACCGCATCAAGGGGGAAACGGCCTGCACGTACGACATCGACGACACCCCTCCGTTCGCCGTCAATCGTGAAGCCCTTGGCATCGCGATCGAAGTCGCCTTGCTCCTTGGGACAAGCCTCGTCGGAGAGCTTCACATCACGCGAAAGCAGTACCTCGACGGCAGCATCCCGACGGGGTTCCAGCGAACCGCGATCGTCGGGATTGATGGATGCATCCCCGTCGCAGGGAAGCGGGTGGGCGTTCGTCAGCTCTCGATCGAGGAGGACTCGTGCCGCGAGGTGAGCGACGTCGGGCACGAGAGGATCTACACCACCGACCGCCTTGGAATGCCTCTCGTTGAGACCGTTACGGAGCCTGAGCTCCTGACTCCGGACGAGGCCGCAGAGGCGGCGAACTACATCCGGTACCTCGCCCGCAGCACGGGACACGTGAACGTTGGCATCGGCGCCGCGCGCGAGGACGTGAACGTCAGCATCGAGGGTGGGACGCGCGTCGAGATCAAAGGGGTGCAGCACATCCGATGGATCCCCGAATTGACCCACAACGAGGCGTTCCGCCAGAAGGCCCTCCTCCTCGTACGCGCCGAGTTGGAGCGAAGGAAGATCGACCCCGAGAGCTGGACGCCGAAGTACGCGGAGCCGACCGATGCCGAGCGCGCGGTCATCGCTCCGGTGGTTGGAGCGGAGTCGGCCGCCGCCGCGGTCTGCCTGCCGGGGTTCGCAGGATTGCTCGCGTTCCCGACGAATCCCGGCCGGTCGTTGGCCGACGAGTTCTCGGATCGCCTCAAGGTCATTGCCTGCATTGAGAAGCCGAACATGACCGACTCCGAGGACGCCGCGTCACCCATTCCGCGAGCGGCCTGGCAAGCCCTGCGAAGACGGGTCGGCGCGACGGCCAAGGATGCTGTCATCCTCGCGTGGGGCCCGCCCACGGACCTGTCGACGGCGATCGAGACCGTGATCGAGCGCGCTCGCCTGGCTTTCACCGGTGTCCCCAACGAAACGCGGAAGGGCCTCCCGGATGGGACGACGATCTTCGAGCGCGTCCTGCCGGGACCGGACCGCATGTACCCGGACACCGATTCGTCGCCGATCCCGATCGAGGAGGACACGATCGAGGCGACACGGGCCCGGCTGCCGCAGGCCGTGGAGGCGCGCCAGGCCTTTCTCCGCTCTTGCGGCGCTCCCGAGGACACGCACGCCTACCTCTTGCGGCGGAACCTCTGCCCGCTGGTCGAAGACCTCGTCGCGGGCGGTATGGGGCCCGTCGCGGCATCGACCCTGCTCGGGCACGGCGTGCGGCACGCTATGGGCGACCGCGAGATCGACGCGGATCGCGTCCGCTGGGCCGTTCGAGAGGCAATCGAGAGTCATCTCACACCCGACGCGCTTCCGGCCATCGTGCCGCTCGCCCTTCAGGAGCCGGCGTGCTCGTTTGAGGGACTCCTCGAGCGAGCGCAGTACCGTCGAGCGTCGGAAAAGGACGTGAGAGCCGAGATCCGACGCGAGGTCAGGCGGCCCGACGTCCGCCGCCCCGAGGCGCTCCACCGTGTCATCATGGGACGCGTGCGGTCGATCGCGTGGGGCAACGTTCCGCTCGCTGAGGTGGCGGCGTGGGTCGAGGAGGCCACGCGATGAGCGACGAAGCTCGAAAGGGGTACAAGGGCGAGGCCCTCGACGCGCTCGTGCGCTTCGAAGTCGGGGTGTGGAGCGACGTTGACATCGAGTCGACACGCGGGCACTTCCGCGGAATCATCCTCCCGCGTTCGGAGTTCGACGACTCGCGGCATCTGGTCCTGAAGCTGCCGACGGGGTACAACGTCGGGATCGACGTTCGGACGTTGCGGAGCGTCAAGGAGCTGGGCCGGCGCGAGGCGCACTACAAGATTCCCGAGAAGGAGTTCCCGACCTCGCCCGAGAAGCCGAACATCAAGCTCCTCGGAACCGGCGGAACGATTGCTTCGCGTCTCGACTACCGCACGGGCGCGGTGATCCCCGCGTTCTCCCCCGGCGAACTGTACGGCGCGGTTCCCGAACTCGCCGACATCTGCAACCTCTCGACGGAGAAGCTGTTCGCCGTGTTCTCCGAGAACATGGGGCCGACGCAGTACATCGCGCTCGCCAAGGCGATCGGGCGCGAGATCGAGAACGGGATCCACGGGATCGTCATCGGCCACGGGACGGACACGATGCACCACACGGCGAGCGCGCTTGCGTTCATGGTCCAGCACTCGCCGGTGCCGATCGTCATGGTCGGATCGCAGCGATCGTCCGACCGTCCGTCGTCCGACGCCGCGCGGAACCTCATCCACTCCACGACCGCCGCCGCGACCTCCGATATCGCAGAGGTCATGGTCTGCATGTTCGGCCCGACGTCCGATGAGTACGGACTGCTTCACCGCGCCACTCGCGTGCGGAAGATGCACTCCTCCTACCGCTCGACATTCCGCACCATCGGCGACATTCCGCTGGCCACGGTCACCCGGAACGGAGTCACACCGCTACGCCAGGACTACGCTCGTCGGCGTGAAGACCGCGATGTCGACATCCTCCCGTACTTCGAGGAGCGCGTCACCCTCACGTACTACTACCCGAATATGCACCCGGACATCATCGATGCCCTCGTCGAGCATGGATACAAGGGGATCGTCATCGCCGGGACCGGACTCGGCCACATCAACAAGCCCGTGTACCCCGCCATCGAGCGGGCGACGGCGGCCGGCGTCGCGATCTACATGACGGTCCAGACGTTGTGGGGCTACGTGCACATGTTCGTCTACGACACCGGCCGCGACCTCATGGCGAAAGGGATCATCCCGGCGGAGAACATGCTGCCGGAGGTCGCCTACATCAAGCTGGCCTGGGCGCTCGGGCAGACGAGCGACCTCGACCGGGTGCGCGAGATCATGCTGACGCCCGTCGCCGGCGAGATCACCGAGCGCGAGCCGCACGACGGATACCTCGTCTTCCAGGGCGGCATGCCCGAGATCGAGGAGTTCCTCCGCAAGGTGCACAAGTAGGCGGCACACCGCCTCGGCTCTCGACTCGTCAGGCGAAGCGAACGTCCGAGGCGCGCACGAGTCTCGCGCCGGCAGCGGTCCACGACCTCTCGAACTGGGCGATCACCTGCGCTGCCGAGGTCTCGCCGAGCGCTTGGGCCCCATGTGCATCGTGTGCGACGGTCACGTCGTACCCCTTGCAGAGGGCGCACATCACGGTGGCGTTGAGGCATCCGAAGGTTGCGAGGCCGCACGCGTACAGGGTCGTGACGCCCAACTGCTTGAGAGTGCGCTCCAGGTCTGTCCGGAAGAACGAGCTCGGGAAGCGCTTCTCGACGACCGGCTCGCCGGGTCGCGGCGCGATCTCCGAGCAGATCTGCGCGGCCGCGGGATCGGCGGGCGGCACGTCGTCGAGATGCCGGACGTAGACTACGGGCACGCCGGCGGCTCGCGCGGCATCGATGAGCGTGCCGCACTTCGCGACAAGATCGTTCCCGTCGCAGGTGACAAACGGCTCCGGCTCCATGTACTCCCGCTGAACGTCGACGACCAACAGGGCGCTCTGGCTCTTCATCTCGTCTCCTCTTCCGTGGGTTGCTGTGCTTTGGGGGCCGGCTCTACGGACTTGCCGGTGCCGCGCACGCTAGCGCGGCGAAGTCGATGCCGTCGCTGCGAACGACGGTCGCACCGACCGCGGGCCACGTAGAGTTGTAGTAGGCCAGGGTCTGCAAGCCTCCCCCGCCGGAGTGCGCGTCGGCGAGCACCCACGTCTCGTACTTCCGCTGGACGGCGCCGAACACGGTCGCATCGACACACCCCGTCGTGGCCAGCCCGCTGACGAGAAGGCGGCGAATCCCAAGCTGGGTGAGCGTCGAGTACAGATCGGTGGCGTGGAAGGCGTCCGGAGAGGACTTCCAAACGATCGGATCGCCTTCGCAAGGCGCGACTTCAGCCGGGATCGCCAGTTCCCAACTTCCCAGGGAGAAGCGGGGGTCGCGGTGTCGGACGTAGATCACGGGGAGCCCGGCCGCGCGTGCCTTGGCGATCACGTCGATGAGCCTGTCCACGAGACGGATGCCATCGATCGTCGTGAGATCGAGATCGCGGACGTACGCGTTCTGGACGTCGATGACGAGGAGTGCCGTCTCACAGGCCCGGCAGGCGGACGTCGCCGCCGTCGCGACGAGCACGAGCGCCGCGATCAGGATTAGCCTTCTTGATGCCATCATCCTTGCTGCCTCCTCCGTCCCGACTGCGCGTCGCGCAGGATACAGACAAATTCTGCCGAGATCCCCGCCTTCCGGCAACCGCCTCCACGCTCGGCCGTCCAGCGTCGACCACGTCTCCCGCGACGAAACGGTCCAGCCGCCTCAGTGCGTCGACCTCCGCGCGCTCTCCGAGCGCCGCGCGTCGAACCGCTCGTCCAAAGAGGTCGAGCGTCTGATCGTAGACGAGGCGATCGACGGGATACGGAATTCCGTCCTTGCCGCCGTGGGCGAACCCGTAACGAGCGGGGTCGTCGAAGCTGGGGGATTGGCCGTACACGAGTTCGGCAACGAGCGACAGCGCGCGCAGCGTCTTCGCGCCGACGCCCGGCAGCATCAGCAGATCCTGGAATGTCGCCGCCTGCGCCTCGTAGGTCTTCGTGAAGATCCGGTAGAGCCGGTCCGGGGCGATGTCCTCGAGCCGGATCTCGTGTCGCCTGGGCAGGGCGAGGCGCCTCAGCGTTACCAGCTCGCGGACGACCTCCCCCGGTCGCGCGCGAGCCAGCTCGGCGCTCGCCGACCGCGTTCCTTCACTCCCCCGCGCGACGAGGTTGAGCGTGGGCGCACGTCGATCGCAGCAGATGGCGGCGTGGGGTTCGCAAACGAACTCGATGAGGTGTTCCGAACTCCAGTGGTACCGCCGGGCCATCCCGTTCGACTCGTTCATTCCCTGCTGAACCACGGCCCAGCGGGCGTCTCGATCGAAGAAGAAGACGTGGTGGTAGATCTGGTACCCGTCCTGGACGGCCGCGCTATCGACCTTGGCCGACGTCCGGCTCGCGTTCACCAGGCGCTCCGCATCCGTGCCGACCTTCTCCGACCAGGCCACGATCTCGCTCGGCGTCTTGCGCGACGCGTTCCCTTTGCCGCCGGCGACGAACAGGCCGAGGTCCTCCTCTTCGCCGCGGATCCCTTCCTTGATCGCGCCGCACGCCGTCGTGGTGACGCCGCTTGAGTGCCAGTCGAAGCCGAGGACGCAGCCGAACGACTGGAACCAGTGAGGATCGCTGATGCGGGCGAACAACCCGGACGATCCCTCTTCAAGGAGCACGAGCTCGACGACCTCTCGAGCGAGCTTCGTCATCCGCTCGAACAGCCACCGCGGAGCTCGTCCATAGTGAAGAGGGAGGTCGGCGAGGCCCGTGCGCATGCCGACAGTCTAGCACGCGCCTCGGCCCGTGACGCAGGCGAGGAACTGACTCTACCGCAGAGGGCGCAGGCGGAAACGGGGACGTGGAACACAAGAGCCGCCTCTGCCGCCGTGCGGGGGCGCGGAGTCCGCAGCTGCGCGAGGCATGAAGCGGGCCTTCCTCCACGTTCTCCGCGACCTCTGCCGTGGGGAGGTCTTCTAGGCGGAGGCCTCCGACTGCGCTCGCGGCACGATGATTCGATCGACGAGCCCGTACTCGACGGCTTCCTCGGCCCCCATGTAGTAGTCGCGATCCGTGTCCTTCGCGATCTTCTTCTCCGACTTGCCCGTGTGCTCGGCGAGGATGCGAATCAGCACGTCACGCATCCGGAGGAGTTCCTCCGTCTGGATCTTGACGTCGGCCGCCTGTCCCTGCGCGCCGCCGAACACCTGATGGAGGAGGATGCGCGAGTTCGGCAGGGCGGACCGCTTGCCCCGGGCTCCCGCCGTCAGGAGAACCGCGGCCATGCTCGCGGCCTGACCGATACAGATCGTCGCTACGTCGCACTTGACGTAGCGCATGGTGTCGTAGATCGCGAGTCCCGAGGTCACCGAGCCCCCGGGGGAGTTGATGTACAGGCGGATGTCCTTGGCGGGATCCTTCGCCGCAAGGAACAGCATCTGCGCGATGACGACGTTCGCCACGTCGTCGTCCAGACCGTCGCGCAGGAAGATGATTCGGTCTTCCAGAAGGCGGGAGTAGATGTCATACGTCCGCTCCGCGTGTCCGGTGTGGTCGATGACGAACGGGATCTGGGCAGGCATTACGCCTCCTTTGGCGGCGCCGCGACTTCCTTCACCGCCGCGGTGCTGCACAGCACGTCGAGCACGCGCTCGTTGACCTTCCCCGCACGATACTCGGACCATCGGTCCTCGGCTCGCAGCCGCGCGACGAACCGCAAGGAGTCCTCGCCCGCTTCTTCGGCGTCGTGCTTGGCGATCGTCTCGAGCTCCGCGTCGTCGATGACGATCCCTTCCGCTTCCGCCAGCCGACGCAGGACGAGCTCGCGCCGGAGACGCCGTTCGATCGACTCGCGGATCCCCTTGCGAAACTCCTCCTCGGTGGTCTGACGCCGCGCCAGGTAGTCATCGAACGTGAGCGACGAGCGTGGATCGGCCAGCGAATCCTTGACCTTCGCGATCTCCTCTTCCACGAGCTCGGCGACAAAGGAGTCCGGCAACGGGATCGCGGCCTTGGTCACGACCTCGTCGAGAAGCCGCCCCTCCAGGGCCCGCCGGCCAAGCTCCGCGCGGCTCTCCTCGAGTCGACGGCGGATGTCGTCCTTCAGTGCGTCAAGGCCGTCGAACCCCGCGTCCTTGGCCAGTTCGTCATCGACCGACGGCATCACGACCTGCCGCAGGCCGCGGATCTCAAGCGAGGCCTGCAGTCGCTTCCCTAGAGCGATCTTGGCGTCGATGCCGACGGTCTCGCCGACCCGCTTTCCAACGAGAGCCTTCGTCACCGGATCGGACGCGTCGGCGCGCGTGTCCCACTCCTGCCCTTTCTCGCGCACGCGGACGACGTCACCATCGGCAACCTCGTCGCCTTCTTTCTCGCCGAGGGTCGCGAACTGCCCGCGGACCTCCTCGAGGGCGCGGGCGACGTCGTCGTCCGACACCTCCGGAAGGGCCGGGAGGGTGACCTCGAGACCGCGATACGACGGCAACTCGACCGTCGGAAGGACGGCGAACGAAGCGGTGAACACGAACCCTTGGGTCTCGTCGTACGCTACCTCATCGACGTGAGGGACGGACACTGGGTTGAGTTCGAGCTTCTCGAGCGCAAGCGGCACGTGTCGGCGCTCAAGCTCCTCTTTCGCTTCCGCGACGAACGCGTCTCGTCCGAACCTCGTCTCGAGGTAGGCGCGCGGTACGCGCCCCCGCCGAAAGCCGGGCACGTGAACCTCGCGTGCGTAACGGCCGTAGACGGACTCGACCTCCTGCTCCACATCGGCAAGCGGGACCGCAATGCGAATCGTCGCTTCCGTGGCTTCCCGCGTCTTGATCTCGTATTGAGTCCTGCTCGTCATTCCTCTCCGTGTCCTTGTCGTTCGATTCGTTGCGGGAGTATACGCCCCCCACGGAGGTCGATCAAGGAAACGCTGACGCGATGGGTGCTAGGAGAATAGGTTGATGACGGTGACCCAGCGCGGCCCGAGGAGTGTGCCGGCGGCGGGGAGGACCCAGCGGAAGACAAGGTCGATCCCGCCGAGAAAGACGACGGCCAGCAGGACGAAGAACCCGTAGCGCTCCGCGGTAATCATGAAACGCCTTCCGGCCGGGGGCAGAAAGTACGTGACGATGCGCGAGCCATCGAGTGGCGGAATCGGGATCAGGTTGAACACGGCGAGGATGAGGTTGTAGGTAATGAAGACCCCAAGGACGAAGAAGAAGGCGCGCGCGGCATACCCCGAGAAGCCGAGCGAGCTGAACAACACCTCGTTGGGCACCGTCGGGAGCAACAGGCGGCCGAGGCCGGCGGCCGCGCCGGCGAGGACGAGGTTCGTACCCGGGCCGGCGACGGCGACGAACAGCATCCCACGGAACGGATTCCTGAAGTAGTTGGGGTTCACCGGCACAGGCTTGGCCCAGCCGATGAGGGGAAGCATCGCACCCGGCGTAAGCCAGTTGAAGATCGCAAGGGCGATCGGGACGAGGAGTGTTCCGATGGGGTCCACGTGCGCCAGCGGGTTGATGCTCAGTCGTCCCTTGGCGCGCGCCGTCGGGTCGCCGAGGCGCGCCGCCACGAGCCCGTGCGCAACCTCGTGCAGCACAATGGCCATGAACAGCGCGATCAGCGAGAGGGCCACTCGCAACACGGCATCAACGGTCATTCATTCTCCTCCAAGCGGACAGTGAGTGTACTCTCGTGGTCGACGATTGCCAGGCCGGCGGGCGCGTTTCGCGGCTTGCGCACGTGCTTAACCTTCGTGACGGTGACCCGGACGTCGCGGCCGCGCTCGGCTTTGGAATGCCGCGCGGCGAGGCGTGCCGCTTCCAGGAGCACCCACGTGGGAACCTCGCCCCCGTCCCGGCAGCGGACGACGACGTGAGAGCCGGCGACGCCGCGGGCGTGGAGCCAGACATCCTCGGGGTGGGCGTCGCGCAACAGCTGGTCGTTCTGCGCTGCGCTGCGCCCGACCCATACGGTGTATCCCT
>JAQTVA010000001.1 GCA_028707055.1 Candidatus Bipolaricaulis sp.
GATCCTTTGCACCCTCGGCAAGGCGGGGCATCACGCGGTGTTGATTGGCGGGGTCGTCCGTGACGGCCTGCTGGAGGCGTGGGGGGCGGATGTGACGTACCCCCCGGACGACGTGGACATCGCAACCTCAGCGCTTCCGGCGGAGATCCGCGCGTTGTTCCGGGGCCACCCGATCGTGGCCGTGGGGGAGGAGTTCGGCGTCGTGGTCATCATCTCTCCGAACGGCCATCCGTACGAAGTGGCGACGTTTCGAACGGAGGGGGAGTACGACGGCCGGTGGCCGGCAAACGTGTCGCTCGTTCGGGACCTTGAGGCCGACGTCCGGCGCCGCGATCTCACGATCAACGGCCTTGCCGCGGACGCCGAAGGGCGCGTCACGGACCTCGTGGGGGGCGTGGCCGATCTGCGAGCGCGCCGGGTGCGTGCGATCGGCGACTCCGGAACACGCTTCGCCGAGGACCACCTGAGGATGCTGCGGGTCGTGCGCTTCGTCTGCCAGATCGATGGGTTGCTGGATGAGGACACCGCCCGGGCTGTCGCGGACCACGCCGAGGAGATCGTGTCGATCTCCGGCGAGCGGATCCGCGACGAGCTGTTGCGCATCCTGGAGACGCCGCGCGCCCATGCGGGTCTGGCTCTCCTCGACAAGCTCGGCCTTCTCCGTCCCATTCTCCCGGAGCTCGTCGCGGGCAAGGGCGTTCCCCAGCCCGAGGAGTACCACCCCGAGGGCGATGTGTTCGTCCACACGCTGGAGTCCGTTCGCGTCGCCGACGCCTTCGTGCGCGACGCGCTGGTCAAGCTTGCCGTCGTGCTCCACGACATTGGCAAGCCGGAGGCGCTGGCAAGGAACCGCGGAGCGAACATGGGGGGACACTGCGCCGTGGGGGCGGGCATGGTTCAACGGATCGCGCGGCGGCTCCGCCTGAGCCGCTCCGACACCCTCCGACTCGCCTTCCTTGTGAAGAACCACATGAGGATCGCCGACTTCCCGGAGATGGGTCGAGGAAAACAGGTCCGCTTCCTGACCTCCGGAGAAGGTGGGGAGCACGGTTCGGTGGGAAAGCGGTATCCGATGTTCGTCGACCTGCTCCGCGTCCTGGTCGCGGACTGCGAGGCGAGTGCGCATCGTTCGTCAGGGTGGGCTCCGGTGCTGCGCGAGACGCTGCGCGTTGTGGACCACGTGGAGCGCGTCGGCGACTTGTCCCGCGCGCGGCGGCTGATCGACGGGAACGACTTGATCCGCCTCGGGATGCCGCCCGGGCCCCGACTGGGCGAGATTCTTGAGTTCCTGCAGGATCGCGTGTTGGCGGGGGAGATCGCGGCACGGTCGATGGCGCTCCACGAGGCCGAGACCCTGATTCGGCGGGCGCTCGACGAGACGCAGGCGCCGCGGCAACGGGACACGCGACCTAGATCGCCTGACGCCCCATCCCTACTGTAGGCGACGGAAGCCGGCGGCGGCCGATCGGCGCCGTTTCTTCCCGAAGGGGACTCATGGGCGCGCGACTCAACATCAGCCACGACTTGGATCTCGATCTTGAGAAGGTCATCGGCCAGTGCATTGCGGTCCTCGGCATTCGAGGGTCCGGAAAGTCGAACACGGCCGGCGTGATCTTCGAGGAGCTCCTGAACCAGCAATACCCCATGTCGATCGTCGACATCGAGGGCGAGTACTTCGGCTTGAAGGAGAAGTACGAGGTCCTCGTCGTGGGCACGGGAGAGGGCGTGGAGATCGAGATCGACGCGGGCTGCGCCGCGGAGATCGCCGAAGTGAGCATGGAGCAGAACGTCCCCGTCGTCCTCGACCTGAGTGGGTTTCTCTCAGACGAACGGACGGAGCTGCTGAAGGAGTACTTGGGCGCGTTGTGGAACCTGGCGGGGAAGCTCCGCCGTCCGTACATCATCGGGATCGAGGAGGCCCACGAGTTCATCCCGCAGGGTGTCAAGACGGAACTGAAGGAACTCATCGCTCGCATCGCGCTGCGTGGTCGAAAGCGTGGACTCGGCGCCATCGTCGTGTCCCAGCGGAGCGCCAAGGTAGACAAGGACGTCCTGAGCCAGGCGGGGATGCTTCTCCTGCACCGCGTCGTCCACGAGGTGGACATGCGGGTGTACGGGGAGCTCCTCCCGTGGCGGAAGAGCGAAGTGAAGGAGATCATCACGTCGCTTGAGACGGGTCACTGCATCTTTGTGAACGGGGACGTCGTCCAGCCCATCTACGTACGCGAGCGGGCCACATTCCATGCCGGGTTCACGCCGACGTTGGACGCCGTCGCCCCACCGGCGCTCAAGCAGGTCAGCGCGTCGATCATCGAGGCGATCGAGCGGGCGCGCGAGGGGAAGGGGCGGCGCAGCAAGACGCAGGAGCTCGAGCTGCAGCTCGCCCGCCTTGAGGAGAAACTCGGGGAGAAGGACGCCCGGATCGTGGAATTGGAGGACGTCGCGCGCACCCTGGGCTACATCAAGGTCGAAGTTCCCGCCGGCCCACCGTCCGCGCTTGCCGCCGGCGCACCGTCCGCGCTTGCCGCGAACGTCGCCTCGATCGGAACTCCGGAGACCCCGGGCGTGCAGTCCCTTCCACACCTGATCGGCGTGACGCGGCGATCACGCCGCGCAGACGCGCTGGCCGCGCGTCGGTCGACCGCGCCCGAAAGCGGATGGGGCATCCTCGACGTCGCCGAGGAAGAGTCGCCCGACGCGTTGCCGCCCGCTGTCGCGCGACACGTCGAACGGCTCGTGGCCCGGATCGAGCGGCAGAGCCCTCTTCACCGACGGGTTCTGGCGTTCCTCGTGGCCCATGCTCCAGACGCCTATACGGCCGAGCAGATCAGCGCGTGGACCCACTGTGCGCGCGCTCTCATCGAGGACGAGCCGCCGGCCGACCTTCTCGAGACGGGTCTCGTCGAGCGCGAGCGGCGCACCGACGGGATTCGCTACCGCAGCCGACTGAAGAGCTTCGTGACGGCGGAGTTCGGCGTCTACCAGCCCGACATCGGAGAGCAGGGGCTTCACGAAGTTGCGCGGCGGCTGCGTGAGCGCCTCGGAACCGCCTGATCGGCCTCTCCGATTTACTCCCTGAAACGCATATCCGTTGACGGTTATCTGCTTTTCTGGTATAATCTCGTTGGAAGGGGGGGCCGATGAAGATCAAGATCGCGGAGCGACACACCGGCGCGGGGTCGAGCGAGGCCCTGCGCGCGTACGTTGTCGACAGAGCGGAGTCGCTGGAACGGTTCTTCGATCGAATCATCAGCGTGGACGTCATCCTGACGGTGGAGAAGGAACGGCAGATCGCCGACTTCCACGCGCACCTCGTCAACCGAAAAGTGATCACGGCGCGGGAGGAGTCGACCGACATGTACGGGTCGGTCGACAAGGCCGTCGAGCGGCTGCGACGGCAGCTGGTGAAGTTCAAGGACCAGCTCAACGACGTCAGGGAGCATGGGGAAGGCTCACGGTCGGCGATCGAAGCGGAGGGAGCGACCGGGGAAAGAAGAATCGTGCGCAAGGAGACGTTCTTCTACAAACCGATGACGCCCGAAGAAGCATCGATGCAGTTGGATGCAATCGAGAAGGGATTCCTGGTGTTCATCAACTCGGAGTCGGACGAGGTGGCGATCGTCTACCACCGCCGAGATGGGAGCTACGGGCTGATCGAGCCGCGGCGGTAGCGGACGGGCCATCGGGGGATTGGGTAGCGCGTGACGCGGGTTCTGGCGCTGTTCTCAGGGAGTCTGGCAAGCCGCGTAGCGGCGAAACTGGTGGAACGCCACCCGGCCGTGGACGCGGTTTCTCTGATCCATTTCCGTTCTCCTTTTTCCGCCGACTCGGATGATCTTCGCGAGCTGGTGAAGGGGGAGTGGACGGCAGTCCCATTCCGAACGCAGTCACTGAAACGTGAGTATCGGCGGTTCATCGAGCCGGGGTGCGGCTTCTCGTTGGACGGGGCGTGCGTGAGTTGCCGCTCCCTCCAGCTGTCGCGTGCGGCCCGCTACATGCAGCGGATCAAGGCGGACTTCCTCGTGACGGGTGACCGGATCGGGGTCCACGGCGTCGAGCGCGAGGACCTCATGGCCTTGACGGAGCGGGTGGGGCTCGAAGGCCGCGTGCTTCGCCCCTTGTGCCAGAGCGCGTCACGCAAGCCGAGGACGCTGGAGGAGTGGGCGTCGCTCGAGCGGACGCGGACCGTCGAGCTCGAGGACCGGGCGGTCGCGGACCTCGGGCGGGGGCTCGATCTCGACCCACGCGACCCCTTGGCCTCAAGGTACCGCTGCAAACTGACGATCCCCGGATTCGGTGAGCGCGCGGCCAACCTGTTCCAGGAAGAGGGATTCACGCTGAACGGGCTGCGGCTGCTGGACTTCGCTCTGTACTACAAGATCGAGCCGGACACGAAGGTGGTCATCGCGCTGACGGAGGCCGAGAAGCACGAGCTGCAGACGCTGTTTCTCCCTCAGGACCTCCGCGTGTACCACTCGACGCCGCACGGCCCGATGGCGCTGGTCCGCACCGACTGGACGACGAAGACGGACTCGGAACGGCGGCGGGTGATCGAACTCGCCGCGCGGATCACGGCGACGCACGTCGACTCGGCGCGGGCCACGCCGGTTGCGGTGTACTTCCGGCTCGAGAGTGACGAGGAGACGCTCCTGTTCAACGCCCATCCCTTCTCGTCGTGCGACGAGATCCTGGGGCTCGCCGGGGTCGAGACGATGGCCCTTCCCGAGAGGCAGGCGGTTCGAGCTTGACAGGGGCCCGGCGGCGGCTATACTCCACGCAATCCTGAAGAAGAACGAGGAGCGCTCTGCACGAGCGGGTCGCCCTCCGGAAACCGAGAAGAGATGGTGGTTTAACCCGCGGACCCCATTCAGGGGCGGGTGCTTATGCCTTTTTACCGGTACGAGTGCGAGAGCTGCAAGAACGAGTTCCGCGTGCTCCTGCACAGCCTGGGAGAGGAACACGCGGCATGTCCGCGTTGCGGGAGCCGGCGAACGAGTCGGCTTCTTCCGCGCATCGGCGTGATCTACAAGGGAAGCGGGTACTACTCCACCGACTATCGCCGGACCAAGCCCGGCGGTGCCACCGCGAAGAACGGAGACAAGCCGGCGTCCCCCGTAACGGACGACCACGGTTCGGGCGCATAGCTCCACTTCAGGGATTCCAGGAGCGGACGAGATGAGTCTTGCGAGCGATGAGAAGGGGTGAGGTGAGTTGATTTCCGGCGACGACATCAAGCGCGTCAAACTGCAGTTGGCTCCGCCGGCGGCGATCCTCGGCTGGTCGCACGGAGAGGTGACCGAGTCCGAGACCATCAACTACCGAACGCACCGCGCCGAGCGCGGCGGTCTGTATGCGGAAGAAATCTTCGGCCCTGCGAACGATTACGAGTGCGCGTGCGGCAAGTACAAGGGGAAGAAGTACGAAGGGATCACCTGCGAGAAGTGCCACGTCCTGGTGACGGATTCCTCCGTGCGCCGCGTCAACATGGGGCACATCCAGTTGGCCAGCCCCGTCGTCCACTTCTGGTTCTTGAAGGGTGTCTCGAGCCTCCTCTCGCGTCTCTTGGGGCTTAAGAAGCGCGAACTGCAGCGGATCGCCTACTACGAAACCGAGCCCATGGAGCAGGCGCTGTACATCGTCACGTCCTCGGACTCGAAGGATGTGCGACCTGGAGAGCTGCTCTACTCGTCGGAGCACTCCGTACTGGCCGGCAAGTTCTCGTTCGACGTCGAAGAGGCTTACTACATCGATGACGCGTCCCGCGTGCTGGCCGAGGAGGGAGGGCGAGTCACGATCGAGGACCGCCAACTCACCAACGGCGAGAAAGTGCGCACCGTCATCGTTGGATCCCAGGAGTATCCGATCGTCGGCGACGTCGAGCTGATGGTGGAGGACGGCGACGAGGTCGAACCGGACACGGTGATCGCGGAGCGGCCGGTCGGCGAGCTGTGCTCGAAGACGGCGTATGCCATGCTTGTCGATCGGTACGGCGCCGTCACGGGCGAGGTTCTCGATCGTGAGATTCTAGACACGCTCGCGTTTGTTGTGACGCGGATCAAGGACCCGGCGTTCCCTCTGGCGTTGGGCGACCGCCTGACGTACCTTGAGAAGCGCGCGTATGAGAGGATCTATCCCGAGGGGTTCATCGCCGAGACGGGGGCGGCCGGAATTCGCGGCCTCCTTGAGGTCCTCGATATGAACGAGCTGCACGCGTCTCTGGAGGAAGAGATCCGTGGCGAGACGGCCGTCGGCAACCAGCGACGACTCACCAAGCGGCTCGAGGTCGTCGACCAACTGCGTCTGTCGGGGAACAACGCGCAAGACATGATCCTCGAGGTGATCCCGGTCCTCCCTCCCGACCTGCGCCCGATGATCCAACTCGAGGGCGGCAAGTTCGCGACGACCGACCTGAATGACCTGTATCGGCGAATCATCAACCGCAACAACCGCCTGAAGAAGCTGATCGACATGGGGGCCCCGGAGGTCATCCTGCGCAACGAGCGCCGCATGCTCCAGGAGGCCGTCGACGCGCTGATCCACAACGAGAAAAAGGAAAGCCCGATCCGTGGACGCGACAACCGCCCGCTGAAGTCGCTCTCCGAACGGATCCATGGAAAGCACGGCCGGTTGCGGCGCAACCTGCTCGGACGCCGAGTCGACTACTCCGGCCGAGCGGTCATCGTCGTCGATCCGAAGTTGAAGCTCCATCAGTGCGGCCTTCCGAAGAAGATGGCGCTCGAGCTGTTCAAGCCGTTCATCCTCCATTACTTGGAGACCACGACGTTCTCGGACTTCGACGAGATCAAGAATCGGGCGCTGATGGGCGAGATGCCGGAAGTCTGGGATATCCTCGACAAGTTGATCAAGCAGCACCCGGTGCTCCTGAACCGAGCCCCGACGCTCCACCGTCTTTCGATGCAGGCTTTCGAGCCGATCTTGGTCGACGGCGAAGCGATCCACATCCACCCGTTCGTGTGCCCCCCATACAACGCGGACTTCGACGGGGACCAGATGGCGGTGCACCTCCCCCTCTCTCCGGAGGCGATCGCGGAGGCCCGCGAACTGATGGCGGCGCCGCGAAACATCCTGTCGCCGTCGAGCGGCGAGCCGCTGACGCTCCCGACGCAGGACCCGATCTATGCCTATTACTTCCTCACTCTCTGCGACGAAGAAGGAAAGGGAACCGGGAAAGCGTTCCGTGACATCGAAGAGGCGCGGAGGGCCTTCGAGACAGGCTTCCTCGGTCTCCACAGCCCGGTCAAGATCCGCATCGACGGGAAGGTTGTAGAGACGACGCTGGGTCGAGCGGAGCTGAACCTTGTCCTTCCGGCGGCCATCCGTGACTACACGCGGGTGGTGGATCGCCGCACGGTCAAGCGGATCATCATGCAGTGCTCCCTGGAGTATGGGTGGCAGAAGGCGGCGGAGGTCCTCGATGAACTCAAGGAGCTTGGGTTCCGCTACGCCACCTACGCCGGACTGACGATCTCGCTGAAGGACTGCCTCATCCCGGAAGAAAAGGGCGACATCGTCCGCGAGTCCCAGGCGTCGGTGCAGCGGATCGAGACGATGTTCAAGATGGGGCTGGCCACGGAAGACGAGCGACGCAACGCCGTCATCCGCATCTGGCGGCAGACGGTCGACGCGGTCGAGGACGCGACGATGGCCAACCTGCGGGCCCACAAGTTCAACCCGGTGTACGGCATGGTCACGTCGGGGGCGCGCGGCGGACCGGACCAGGTCAAGCAGCTGTGCGGCATGCGCGGACCGATGGCCGGCCCTTCGGGCGAGATCATCGAACGTCCAGTCATTTCGAACTTCCGCGAGGGATTGGACATGATGGAGTACTTCATCTCCACCCACGGCGGCCGAAAGGGCGCGGCGGACACGGCCCTCAAGACGGCCGACTCCGGATACCTGACGCGCCGGCTGGTCGATGCTTCGTCGGACACCATCGTTCGGGAGATCGACTGCGGGACGTCGCAGGGCGTGGAGATCGACCCCTTGCGGTTCAGCAAGACGGAGATCATGGAGCCGATCGAGGAGCGAGTGTACGGCCGCGTTACCGCGGCGCCGATCATCGACCCGTCGAGCGGCGACGTGCTCGTCGACGCCAACCAGTGGATCACTCGAGAGGTCGCGGAGCACATCGGGCGGCTCGAGTGCGAGCTGTCTTTCGCCCGCGGCGCGGCCGAGGAACGGCTCATTGGCACGAAGAGCGTGCAGGAAGTGAAGGACAAGGCCGGGCGCGTCGTCATGAAGGCGGACGAGACCGTGACCCCGAGGCTGCTGGGAGCCCTGCGGAGCGCCGGGATCCACAAGATCCGTGTTCGGCCGCGGATCGTGATTCGCTCCCCGATGACGTGCGAGACGGCGAGCGGCTTGTGCCAACTCTGCTACGGCTTCGACATGAGTCAGCATCAACCGGTGCAAATCGGCTCGGCCGTTGGCGTTATCGCGGCGCAGTCCGTCGGTGAGCCCGGGACCCAGCTGACGATGCGCACGTTCCACACGGGAGGTGTCGCCGGCGAGGACATCACCCAGGGGCTCCCCCGCGCGGAAGAGCTGTTCGAGGCGCGAAAGACCACGAAGGGCGGAGAAGCCGGGATCTCGCCGCTCGACGGTTACGTCACGAACATCACGTCGTCGGCGAGCGGCGGAGACCAGGTCGAGATCACCGGGGAATCGCGCACCGCCGAGGTTCCGACGATCCTGGTTCAGGCGAAGGCGGGCGACGAGGTCGACATCGACGAGCTGATCGACTCCCGCAGCCCGTGCAAGGGCGAGATCTACTTCATCCAGGGAAAGAAGGGGCGCCGAGAAGCGATCGTCATCGACACGGCCGGGGGAGATCGAGCCTACGAACTTCCCGCCGGCGCGGAGCCGACGGTCAAGAACGGCGAGAAGGTCGCCGCGGCGGATGCCCTCACCGAGCGGTTCAGCATGGATCCGATCGTCGCTCCCTGTCGCTGCACCGTAGAAGCGTCCCCTTCGAAGGACCGGGGATTCCTCCTGATCACAGGGGACGGCGAGCCCGTCGAGTACGACATCCCGTACGGCGCTCGCCTTCTCGTCGAGCCCGGAACGAAGGTGGATGAGGGTACGGCGATCACGTCGCGGTCGAAGCCGATCTTCGTGGCGGCCGAGGCGGAGGGTACGGTCCTTGTGTTGCCGGACCGCATCATCGTCTACAACCCGAAGGGTGACGCGATCCGGTTCCCGTTGACCAGCGATGTCTCCGCTCTCAAAGGGTACGGCGAGACCGTCCGCGCGGGCGACCTGATCGTCCAGCTCGAGATCCCGCACGTGGAGCGAGTCTGTGTAGAGTCGATCGAGGCCGAAGGAGGGATTACGAAGCTCCAGCTCCAGCCGAAGAGCATCGTGCCCATCGACAAAGCCGTCACGGTTCGGGTCGGGGACAAGATCGAGGAGGGCGACCTCCTGACCAAGGGCGTCGTGGCTCCGCACACCCTGCTTGAGGCGGCGGGCGTCCAGAAGGCTCGTCAGTACCTGTTGAACGAGATCCATAAGGTGTACAAGCAGCAAGGGGTCGACATCAACGACAAGCACCTGGAGGTCATCATCCGGCAGATCCTGAACAATGTCCGGATCGTGGATCGCGGGGACTCCCGCTTCCTCCTCGGCGACCTGATCACGCTCGAGGAGTTCCGCAAGGAGATCCAGACCCTGTCCGAGTGGAACCGCAACGCAGAACAGGCACGCTCCGAAGCCCTGGGAGAGCCGTTGGCGGAGGATGTCGTCGCCGACGGGCAGACGCTTGCGACGGCGGGCCGCGCCCTGTCGACAGAGCTGATCGCGATGGCTCAACGGGCGGACGTGGAGGTCCTCCGCGTCCTTCGCGACGGCGAGACCCTGGATGTGCCGATGCTCGACAAGCGTCTCCCGGACGGCGAGCGCGAGCTTCTGCGGATCTCGAAGGCGGCGCTACAGACGAAGGGATGGCTCTCCGCTGCGTCGTTCCAGAGGACCACGAAAGTGTTGGCGGAAGCGGCGCTGCGTGGAGAGACCGACGAGCTCGACGGCCTCAAACCGAGCATCATCGTCGGGAAAAGGATCCCCGCAGGGACGGGATTCCCGGCCCTGGTGGCGGCGGCCGTGGCCCGAGAGCAGGGCGGGGCCGCCGACGAGGAAGAGCCCGAGGAAACTTGAACGGGTTCCGACCGGCTCCTATAATCGGGCTCAATTCAGCTAGGGAGTGGAGATGCCGACGATCAACCAGTTGATCCGACTAGGACGCAGTCCAAAGACCAAGAAGAGCAAGGCGCCGCAGCTCGAGGCGTCTCCGCAGCGGCGTGGGGTGTGCACTCGCGTCTACACCCGAACACCCAAGAAGCCGAACTCGGCGCTTCGGAAGGTGGCGCGCGTGAGGTTGAGCAACGGCAAGGAAGTCACTTCCTACATCGGGGGCGAAGGGCACAACCTTCAGGAACACTCGATGGTCATGGTGCGCGGAGGCCGCGTGAAGGACCTCCCCGGGGTTCGGTACCACATCGTGCGAGGGACTCTGGATTCCGAAGGCGTCGAGGGACGGCGCCAGGGCCGTTCGAAGTATGGCGCCAAGAAACAGGGCGGCGCCAAGAAGACGTGAGTAAGGAGACGCCATGAAGCTCCCCGGACGCGATGTGAAACCTGACATTCGATACAACAGCAAGCTTTTGGCGAAGCTGATCAACTATTCGATGTTGAGCGGGAAGAAGGCCACGGCCGAGCGCATCGTCTACGACGCGCTGGAGATCGTCGAGAAGCGCAGCAACACGCCGGCGCTCGACGTCTTCAACGAGGCCCTTGCCAACTGCTCGCCGCGCCTCGAAGTCCGCACGCGCCGCGTCGGCGGTGCGAACTATCAGGTTCCCTACGAGGTCCCGGCGGATCGTCAGATCGCGCTCGCGCTCCGCTGGCTGGTGTCCTTCTCCCGGGCGCGAGGAGAGCACACCATGGCCGAGCGGCTCGCCGGAGAGATTCTCGAGGCGTCCCGGAAGGAAGGGAAGGCCTACAACAAGAGGCTCGACGCGCATCGAATGGCCGAGTCGAACAAGGCGTTCGCGCACTACCGATGGTAGAGCCGCCGCGTCGCGCTCCGTTCGTTTTCGCGTCCCGCTGAAAGGGGACGTCGATGTCCAGCCCGGGTTCCCACGACCTCGATCGAGTGCGCAACATCGGTATCCTGGCGCACATCGACGCGGGCAAGACGACGACGACGGAGCGCATTCTCTTTTTCACCGGTCAGATCCACAAGATGGGCGAAGTCCATGAGGGCGACACCGAGATGGACTGGATGGCCCAGGAGAGGGAGCGCGGCATCACCATCACGTCCGCGGCGACGACATGCCCGTGGATGGACCACCGGATCAACATCATCGATACCCCGGGCCACGTCGACTTCACGGCCGAGGTCGAGCGATCCCTAAGGGTCCTGGATGGGGGCGTCGTGGTGTTCTCCGGCGTCGAGATGGTCGAGTCGCAGTCCGAGACCGTGTGGCGTCAAGCCGATCGCTACGGAATCCCTCGCATTGCGTTCGTGAACAAGCTCGACCGGCCGGAGTCGAGCTACACGGGGACCCTCGACATGATCGAGCAGCGGCTCGGGGTTCGCGTCGTGCCGCTGTCGCTCCCGTACCGCGACGCCGATCGGAGGCTCGTCGGAGTGGTCGGACTTCTCGAACGCGAGCTTGTCGTCTGGGACACGACATCGCTCGGGGTTCGAATGGAGCGCCAGCCGGTTCCCGAAGCCCTGCGGGACGCCGTCGAGATGTACCGGGAGATGGCGCTCGAGCGGGTCGCCGAGGTCGATGATGCGGCGATGGAGGCCTTCCTCGAGCGGGGTGACATCGAGGCGTCGCTCTTCCATCAGGCCCTTCGCAGAGGCTGCATTGAACGCGGGCTGATCCCGGTTGTCGGTGGCTCGGCGTTCCAGAAGATCGGCGTCCAGCCGCTCCTCGACGCGATCGTTCGCTACCTCCCCTCGCCGCTCGACGTGCCCCCGGTCCACGATGTGGAGGGAGACGAAGAGCGTCCGGCGGATCCCGAGGCCCCGTTCTCCGCGCTGGCGTTCAAAGTCGTCTCGGATGCGTATGCCGGGCGCCTTGTCTTCGTGCGCGTGTACTCGGGCACCGTCGAGTCCGGAGGCCATGCGTTCAACGCGTCGACCCGCAAGGGGCTCCGCGTCACGAAGATCTTTCGCATGCACGCGAACCACCGTACCCAGCTCGAGCAGATGGTGGCCGGGGACATCGTGGCGATCGTCGGGTCGCAGGATGTGTCGACCGGCGAGACGCTGTGTGACAAGCAGGCCCCCATTCTTCTCGAGAAGATCCAGTTTCCGGAGCCTGTCGTGTTCGCCGCCGTGGAGCCGAGGACGGAAGCGGAGCTTGGGAGCCTGTTGGAGAACCTGAACAAGCTCGCGCAGGAGGACCCGACGTTTCACGTGCGGATCGACGAGACGACGGATCAGATCGTCATTGGGGGCATGGGCGAGCTGCACCTCGACGTCCTCATGCGGCGGCTGCGCGAAGAGCTTGGAGTGCATGCGAACGTCGGAACCCCGCAGGTCGCGTATCGAGAGACGCTACGCGAGCCGGTCGTGGCGGAGGACCGGTTCACAAGACAGGCGGCCGGGCGTGGGCAGTACGCGCATGTGATCCTGCGACTGGAGCCGCTCCCACGCGGAAGCGGAATCCAGGTCAGGTTTGCGGCCCAACCGGACGAGATTCCGAAGACGTACGAAGCGGCCATCGAAAGCACGCTTCGTGGAACGTTGACAAACGGACCGCTAGCGGGTTATCCTTTGGCCGACATCGGAGCCACCGTAACAGGTGGATCTTATCATCCGGTAGACTCGTCCGAGCTTGCGTTTCGTGCTGCGACGTCGTCTGCGTTGCGCACGGCGTACGGCCTGGGTGCGTTTGACCTTCTCGAGCCCATTCTCGAGGGAGAGGTGATCACGCCCGGCGGGTACCTGGGTGAAGTGATGGAGGACCTGGCGCGCAGGCGGGGCGAGATTCGGGAGCTTCGCTCGCGGGGAGAGATCCAGATTCTGAGGGTCTCGGTCCCGCTCGCGGAGAGCTTTGGATATGCGACTCGGCTGCGTTCGTTGACCCAGGGGCGGGCAACGTACTCGCTGAAAGTGGCCCGCTACGCCGTGGTCCCGGACGGGTCGAGGGAGAAAATCATCAAGAGCAGAGGGTATTGACATGGCGAGAGAGAAGATCCGGATCAAGCTGCGAGGGTACGATCACGAGCTCGTCGACAGCTCGGTTCGGAAGATCGTCGAGTCGGCGAAGGAGACACGGGCCAAGATTGCTGGCCCGATTCCGCTTCCTACGGAGCGCCGGGTGTACACCGTGCTGCGCTCTCCGCACATCGACAAGCGGTCGATGGAGCACTTTGAGCGACGGATCCACACGCGGCTCCTCGACATCAAGGAACCGACCTCCGAGACGATCAATGCTCTGATGGACATCGAGCTCCCTACGGGAATCGACATCGAGATCAAGCTGTAAGCACGGAGGTTGGCGACGCATGGCTCGGGGACTCCTCGCGAAGAAGATCGGCATGACGCAGCTGTTCATCGATGACCACGCCGTGGGGGCGACGGTCATCGAGGCGAAGCCGTGCACGGTCGTCCAAGTCAAGACCAGGGAGAAGGACGGCTACGACGCGCTCCAGCTGGGGTATGAAGAGGTGAAGGAGAGCAAGGTCACTCGGCCGCTCGCCGGGCACTACAAGAAAGCCGGCGTCGCTCCTCATCGCCACCTGTTCGAGGTTCGTCTCGAACGCATCGGGGAGCATCAAGTGGGCGACCGGATTGGCGTTGAGTTCTTCACTGAGGGCGATAAGGTGGACATCTCTGGGACGACCCGCGGACTGGGGTTCCAGGGAGTCATGAAGCGGTGGAACTTCAGCGGAGGGCCCAAGACCCACGGATCGAAGTTCCACCGGCGAACGGGATCGATCGGGTGCCACGTCCAGCCGGGGTGGGTCGTCAAGGGCCGAAAGATGCCCGGCCATACCGGGGATGAGCGGGTCACCGTTCGGGGCCTGAAGGTGTTGAAGGTCGACCCGGAGCGGAACCTGATCATTGTCCGCGGATCGACGCCCGGCGCCCGGGGAAGCCTCCTTGAGCTAGGAAGACGCCATGGTTGAAGCGAAAGTGTATGCGTTCCAGGGAGGGGCCGAGCCGCAGGCGGCGGCCCTCGATGAGCGGCTGTTCGGTGCCGAGGTCAACGAAGATCTCCTCTACCGCATCGTTCGCGTGCAGCTGGCCGAGCGCCGTCAGGGAACGGCTTCGACGAAGACCCGCGGCGAGGTTCGGGGCGGCGGGAAGAAGCCGTGGCGGCAGAAGGGCACGGGGCGCGCACGACACGGGTCGCGTCGGTCCCCTCTGTGGGTCGGCGGCGGAACGATCTTCGGCCCGAAGCCGCGCTCGTACGAGATGAAGCTCACGAAGAAGATGAGGTTCGGCGCCTTGGTCTCTGCCCTGTCCGATCGGGCCCGCGAAGGGCGCGTCGTCCTTGTGGATCGGCTGGCGTTCGATGAGCCGAAGACGAAAGCGGCCGTGGCTCTGCTGGAGCGGCTCGGCGTCGGCGACAATGCGCTCATCGTGGTCAGCGGCCCGGAGTACGCGCGGACGGTGCGAAAGTCGTTCACGAATCTCCCGTACGTCAAGTGCATCTGCGAGGCGGGGCTCAACGTCTACGACATCCTGCGGCATGACCACCTCGTGCTCACCGCCGGTGCGGTCGAGGAACTCCAGGGGAGGCTATCGCATGCGTAGACTGGTTCACTCCGAAGACGTCGTGATCGCACCGATCCTGACCGAGGAGACATGGCGGCAGATGGAGGACCGGAAGTACGTATTCCGCGTGGCGCTCGGAGCCAACAAGATCGAGATTCGGAAGGCGGTCGAGGAGCTGTTCAAGGTCAAGGTGGAAAGAGTCTGGACAGCGAATGTGAACGGGAAGCCTCGACGTGAGCGGATGAACCAACTCCACGGGCAGACGTCGCGGTGGCGGAAGGCGATCGTGCGGCTGGCTCCTGGGGATCGCATCGAGATGATGAAAGGATAGCCCATGGCGCTGCAACGACATAAACCGACATCGCCGGGACGACGCCACGGGGAGCTGCCCGATTACTCGGAGCTCACGCCCATCGCGCCCGAGAAGAGCCTCCTCCGCCCGAAGAACAAGAACGGCGGCCGGAACAGCCAGGGCCACATCACGGCGCGCTGGCGCGGCGGGGGGCACAAGAGGCAGTACCGGGTCATCGACTTCCTCCGCGACAAGGACGGGATCCCGGCGCGCGTCGTCTCTCGTGAGTACGACCCGAACCGCTCGGCATGGATCACCCTCGTGTGTTACGCCGATGGCGAGAAACGGTACATGCTCGCTCCGGTGCAGCTCGAGGTCGGCGCGACAGTGGAGGCGGGCGACAACGCCGAGGTTCAGGTCGGCAACGCGTTGCCCCTGGCGCGGATTCCGCTCGGCTCGGTGATCCACAACGTGGAGTTCTACCCGCGGAGTGGCGGCGCGATCGCCCGTTCGGCGGGAACGTCGGCGAAGCTGATCGGCAAGGAAGGGGACCGGGCGCACGTCCGGCTGCCTTCGGGGGAGGTCCGGATCTTCCGAACCGACTGCCGGGCGACGATCGGCGAGGTGTCGAACCCCGACCACAAGAACGTGAAGCACGGCAAGGCCGGGCGGATGCGGCACCTGGGCTGGAAGCCCGAGGTGCGCGGCACGGCCATGAATCCGGTGGACCATCCGCATGGCGGCGGTGAAGGGCGCGGACACGTCGGTGGACCGAAGGTGTCGCCGACCGGCAAGCTCGCCAAGGGCGGGCGCACGCGGAAACGAAAGAAGCAGAGCAACGCGCTGATCGTGCGCCGAGCCGGAAAGGGCAGCCGCTAGGAGGCCTCATGCCGAGATCAACCAGAAAGGGCCCCTTTGTGGAAGAGAGCCTTCTCGAAAAGATCCAGAAGGCCAAGCGGGGGGACTCGACCGAGATCAAGACGTGGTCGCGCACCTCGATGGTCACGCCCGAGATGGTGGGACTGACGATCAAGGTGCACAACGGGAAGATCCACCTCCCGGTATCCATCGTCGAGAACATGGTGGGACACAAGCTTGGGGAGTTCGCCCCGACGCGGACGTTCCGTAGCCACGGTGGAATGAAGAAGAAAAAGGCGCCAGGCCTGACATAGGGAGAGATATGGAAGCACGGGCAGTGGCACGATTCGTTCGCATGTCGCCGCGTAAGGCTCGCCTTGTGATCGACGCGATCCGCGGCAAGGACGTCAACGAGGCGCTGAAGATCGTTCGGCTCGCGAGCAAGAAGGCGGCGCAGCCGATCCGGAAGACGCTGGAGTCGGCGATCGCGAACGCGGAGAACAACTTCGACGTGGACGTCGATGACCTCGTCGTCGTACGGGCGACCGTGGACATGGGACGGGCTCTCCGTCGAATGCAACCCCGTGCGTACGGACGGGCGGACATCATCCGCCACGCCACGAGCCACATCACGATCGTGGTCGGCGACAAGGGGCGTGCGTAATGGGCCAGAAGATCAATCCGATCGGCTTTCGCGTCGGGGTGACCCGGAAGTGGGTCTCGAACTGGTACAACCCGAAGCTCGCTCCGGAGTACATTGCGGAGGACAAGAGGATCCGCGATCTGGTCCTCGACCGGTATCGACGAGCGGCCGTCGCCGAGGTCAACATCGAGCGTTCGAAAGAGGACCGCGTGTCGATCGTGATCCGGTCGGCGCGACCGGGCATTGTCATCGGACGAGGCGGGAGCGAGATCGAGCTCCTGCAGAAGGCGCTTGAGGATCTGACCCACCGCAACGTGAAGGTGTCGATCCAGGAGATCGAGCGCCCGGACCTCGAAGCCCGTTTGATCGCGCAGGACGTGGCGCTCCAGATCGAGAACCGGACGGCGCCGGCGCGTGCGATGAAGGAAGCGATCCGGCGCGTCATGGGCGCCGGTGCCGAGGGCGTCAAGATCAAGACGAGCGGCCGGCTTGGCGGGACGGACATCGCCCGCACGATCACGATGAAGGAAGGCCGAATCCCGCTCCAGACCCTGCGAGCGGACATCGATTACGGCCTGGTCGAGGCGCGAACGAAGTACGGCAACATCGGCGTGAAGGCTTGGGTGTTCCGCGGCGAGCGGTCTCCCCGAGCCCGTCGAGATGAGGTGAAGTAGCATGGCGCTTCTCTTCCCTAAGCGAACGAAGTACCGAAAGCTGCACCGCGGCCGCAGGACCGGGAAGGCCACGCGAGGCCAGCAGATCGCGTTCGGGGAGTTTGGAATCCAGTCGCTCGAAGCTGCGTGGATCACGCAGGCGCAGATCGAGGCGTGCCGAACGACGATCACGCGAACGACGCAGCGTGGCGCCCAGCTTTGGATCCGCATCTTCCCCGACAAGTCGATCACGAAGCACCCGGCCGAGGCGCGCATGGGAAAGGGAAAGGGTCCGGTGGACCACTGGGTCGCCGTCGTGCGCCCGGGAAGCGTCCTGTTCGAGATCTCAGGGCTTACGGAGGAGCAGGCGAAGCGGGTCCACTACCTGGTGGGCAACAAGCTGCCGGTTCGGACGAGGCTGAAGCGGAGAACGGTTCTTGGAGGAGAGGTATGAAGGCGGGGGAACTGCGCGAGATGACGCTCGCCGAGTTGGAGCAGAAGGAGCGCGAGCTGAAGCGCAAGCTGTTCAACCTCCGTTTCCAGCGCGCGACCGGGCAGCTTGACAACTCGGCCGAGCTGAAGAAGACGCGCCGGGACGTGGCGCGCGTCATGACCGTCGCCGCGGCGAAGGGGCGGGAGGCAGGCCGATGAGGAAGATCAAGACCGGTCGCGTGGTGAGCGATCGCATGACCCAGACCATCGTGGTGAGCGTGGAAGAGCGCCGCCTTCACCCGAAGTACCGCAAGCACGTCAGTCGCTTCTTCAAGTTCCACGCCGACGATCCCCGAGAGCAGGCGGGGCTTGGAGACCTCGTGCGGATCGAGGAGTGCCGTCCGCTGAGTCGGACGAAGCGCTGGCGATTGGTCGAGGTCGTCGAGAAGGCGGAGGAATAGCCATGATTCAGATGCAGACGATGTTGAAGGTGGCGGACAACTCGGGAGCCAAGGTCGTCCGCTGCTTCAACGTGCTAGGTCCGTCGAACCGCCGCATCGGCGAGATCGGCGACATCATCGTCGGATCCGTTCGAAAGCGCCTCCCGACGAGCGATATCGAGAAGGGGCAGATCGTGCGGGGCGTGATCGTCCGGACGCGACAGGCGTACCGGCGCAAGGACGGGACGTACGTTCGCTTCGACGACAACGCGATTGTACTGATCAACGCCCAAGGGGAGCCGATTGGGACCCGTGTCTTCGGGCCGGTGGCTCGCGAGCTGCGCGACAAGAAGATGATGCGCATCATCTCGCTTGCGCCCGAGGTTCTGTAGGAGGGTTGCGATGAGAAAAGTGCGCAAGGGCGATCGGGTTCAAGTGATCGCCGGGGACGAGCGAGGGAAGACCGGCAAGGTCCTCGTCGTCCTCCCGGAGAAGAATCGGATCATTGTGGAGAACATCAACATGATCACGAAGCACCAGCGCGCGACGCAGAACTTGCGCGAGCCGGGAATTGTCAAGAGGGAAGGGCCGATTCACATCTCGAACGTTCTGCCGGTGTGCCCGGAGTGCGATGCTCCGACGCGGATCGCGTTCACCGAGGTCGAGGGGAAGAAGATGCGGCAGTGCAAACAGTGTGGGGAGATCTTCGAGTGATGCTGCTACGTGAACGGTACGTGCGAGAGATCGCTCCGAAGTTGAGGAAGGAGATTGGGATCTCCAACGTCATGGAGCTTCCGCGGGTCGAGAAGGTCGTCATCAACATGGGGGTGGCGGAGAAGGACAACCCGAAGGTCCTCGAGGGTGCGGTTCAGAACCTCGCGAAGATCACCGGGCAGAAGCCCGTCGTCACCAAGGCGAAGAAGTCGATCTCGGACTTCAAGCTGACGGCTGGAGACCCCATCGGATGCAAGGTGACGCTGCGGGGCGAGCGGGCGTACGAGTTCTTGAACAAGCTGTTCAACGTCGTCCTCCCCGGCATCCGCGACTTCCGCGGTGTTTCGTCGTCCTCGTTCGACGGGCGCGGCAACTACACGATCGGTCTGACCGAGCAGCTGACGTTCCCGGAGATCGAGTACAACGAGATCGTCAAGAATCAGGGCATGGACATTACCATCGTGACGACGGCCCGCAGCGACCGTGAGGGATACCTGTTCCTCAAGGCGCTGGGGCTGGCGTTCAGCGACTAGGGGGCGAGGATGGCGAGGAAAGCGCTGGTCAACAAGTGCAAGGGGACGCCGAAGTTCTCTGTCCGGAAGTACCACCGGTGCACGCTGTGTGGACGTCCGCACGCGTTCATTCGGGACTTCGGAATCTGCCGGCTCTGCTTCCGCAAGCTTGCCCATGGTGGCGAGATCCCAGGGATCAAGAAGTCGAGCTGGTAGGAGGGCATGATGATTCCGTATCCGATTGGCGACATGCTGACGCGCATCCGCAATGCGAACGCGCGGTTCCACGATGATGTGGTGATGCCCCACTCGAAGCTCAAGGAAGCGATTGCCGACATTCTGGCGAAGGAAGGCTACATCGCCAGCTACGAGGTCGTGGAGCGAGAGCCGCAACCGGAACTCCGGATCCGCCTGAAGTACAAGGGCGATCGCAACCGTGCGACCCGGGCGATCAGCGCCATCCAGCTCGTGAGCCGGCCGAGCCGGCGGGTCTACGTCGCGAAGGGCGAGATTCCCCATCCGCTGGGCGGCATGGGCATCTGCATCGTGTCGACGTCCCAGGGCGTCCTGTCGGGACGGGACGCGCAGGAGCGCGGCATCGGCGGCGAAGTTCTGTGCGAGATTTGGTAGGGTGATGCTGAAATGTCGAAAGTCGGAAAGGTACCCGTCGCGATCCCTGCAGGGGTGAAGGTCACCGTCGACGCGGCGACGTTCACCGTCGAAGGGAAGCACGGACGGTTGACGCAGGACTACCGTCCCGACATGGTGGAGATCGTCGTCGCCGATGGCGTGGCGACCGTCTCCCGCCGCAAGGAAGGCAAGACCTACCGTGCGTATCACGGGCTGTACCGAAGCCTTCTGGCGAACATGGTGAAGGGCGTGTCCGAGCGGTGGCAGAAGTCGCTGCTCATCCGGGGATTGGGGTACCGCGGGCGGCTGCAAGGGAACAAGGTCATCCTCGATCTGGGCTACTCGGGGCCGAAGGAGTACGAGTTGCCCGTGGGGATCGAGGCCGAGCTGCCCAATCCGAATGAGATCGTCATCCGGGGCGCTGACCGGCAGAGTGTGGGACAGGTGGCCGCGGAAATCCGGCGGCTTCGGAAGCCGAACGTCTACGACGGCAAGGGCATCCGCTACAAGGACGAGGTTGTCGTGCAGAAGGCGGGTAAGCTCGGCGGTCCGGGTGCCAGCGGCGCCTAGGGAGTGTGAAGGATGGCGAGGTTGAACCGGGCTCTGGAGAGGCAGAAGCGGCATCGCCGGATCCGCAAGCAGGTCATTGGATCCAGTGAGCGACCCCGCTTGTGCATCACGAAGACGCTGCATCACCTCTACGCGCAGGTCATCGATGACAGCGCCGGCCGCACGCTGGCGCAGGCGTCGACGCTCGATCCTGGGTTGCGCGCGGATGGGAAGGGGCCGAACGCCAAGACGGCCGTTCGGGTTGCGGCCCTGCTCAGCGAGCGAGCGGGGCAGGCCGGAGTGCGGGCGGTCGTGTTCGACCGCGGCGGACACCCGTATCACGGTGTGGTCTCGGCCTTTGCGGAGGAGTGTCGCAAGGGGGGGTTGGAGTTTTGATCAGCCACGACGAGTTCGAGAACGAGATCATCGACATCCGACGGGTGAGCAAGGTCACCAAGGGCGGCCGCAACCTGCGCTTCCGGGTCACCATGGTGGTGGGGGACCGCAAGGGGCAAGTCGGAGTCGGCGTGGGAAGCACGACCGAGATTCCGCGAGCGATCCAACAGGCGATCCGTGACGCCAAGAAGAACATGGTGACCGTCAACATGGAAGGGGACACCATCCCCCACCAGGTTCAGGGGAAGTTCAAGGCGGGGAATGTGATGCTGAAGCCCGCGTACCCCGGAACCGGGGTGATCGCCGGAGTGACCGTGGGAGCGATCTGCCGACTCGCCGGGATCAAGGACGTGCTGACGAAGTCGATCGGGACGACGAATCCATTGACCCTGTCCCGCGCGGCTTTGGACGGCCTGGCTCATCTCCGCAATCGCCGCGACGTCGAGCAGCTGCGCGGCGTTCGCACGAGCGAGGAGGTTGGGCATGCGGCTTGAGGATCTTCGCCCCACGCAGGGGAGCACCCACCGCAGGAAGCGAGTGGGGCGCGGGTACGGCTCGGGCCGAGGAGGTCACGAGAGCGGCCGCGGAACCAAGGGACAGAACTCGCGCAGCGGCGGCGGGACGCGGTTGGGGTACGAAGGCGGACAGACTCCGATCTGGATGCGCGTTCCGAAGCGCGGCTTCCACAACTACAACCGCATCGAGTACGCGTGCGTGAATGTGGACACGCTCGAGGCGCGGTTCGAGGCGAACGAGGAGGTCACTCCCGAGGTGTTGGGAGAGATGCGCTTGGTGCGAGGCCGGAATCCCCTCGTGAAAGTCCTCGGACGCGGCGACCTTTCCAAGCCGCTGACGGTTCGTGCGCACCGGTTCGGTGCCGAGGCGAAGCGGAAGATCGAGGCGGCGGGTGGCAAGGCTGAGGTGATCTAGCCGTGTGGGAGAAAATCACCAGCCTGTTCAAGGTTCCTGAGCTCCGCAAACGTATTCTGTTCACGCTTGGGGCGATCATCGTCTTCCGAATCGGAACGCACATCACGGTTCCGGGCGTGAGTCGAGCCCTGCTGAGCGACTTCTTCACGCAGCAGGGCGGGGGCGTCTTCGACTTCCTGAACATGTTCACGGGCGGCGCGCTGCAGCGCTTCTCGCTGTTTGCGCTCGGCGTGACGCCGTACATCAACGCCTCGATCATCTTCAGCCTGCTGACGTCCGTCATCCCGAAGTTGAAGGAACTCCAGCAACAGGGACGCGAAGGGCGGCGGAAGATCACGTCGTACACCCGCTGGGCGACCATCGTCTTGGCCGTCGTCGAGGGTGCGTTCATGACGAGCCTGATCCGTGGAGCGGCCTCCACGAACTCGGTGATCCTGTTCTACATCACCACCATCGTGACCCTGACGACGGGGACCGTCTTCCTGATGTGGCTCGGTGAGCGCATGACGGAGAACGGGATTGGCAACGGAATCAGCATGCTGATCATGATCGGTATCCTGTCGCGCTTCCCGGCGTCGCTCAGCTCCATGTGGACGAGCATCTCGACCGGATCGGCCAGTCCGGTTTGGGGGCTGGTGTTCATCGCGCTCCTGATCGTCGTCGTGGCGGCGATGACGATGGTGCAACAGGGTCAGCGGAAGATTCAGATCCAGTACGCCAAGCGGACGATGGGGCGGAGGATCTACGGAGGACACACGTCGCACCTGCCGTTGCGCGTCAACCAGGGCGGCGTCATCCCGATCATCTTCGCGTCGGCCTTGCTCAGCCTGCCGGTCACGCTGTTCCAGGCGGTTCCGGCGCTCAAGCCCTATGTCCCGTGGATCCAGTCGGGGAGTCCGCTGTACGTCGGTCTGTACATCCTCCTCATCTTCTTCTTCACGTACTTCTACAGCTCGATCGTGTTCGATCCGAATGACATCGCGAAGAACGTCCGCGAGGCCGGCGGGTTCATTCCCGGGGTGCGGCCGGGCAAGCCGACGGCCGACTATATCGTTGGAGTGACGAACCGCATCCTGCTCGTCGGCGCGGTGTTCCTCGCGTTGGTGGCCGTGCTGCCGTACATCCTCTCCTGGGCGAGCGGGCTGTCGACGATGTTCCTGATCGGAGGAACCTCGCTTCTGATCGTCGTCGGCGTCGGCATCGACACGCTGATGCAGATCGAGGCCCACCTCGTGATGCGCCACTACGACAGCCTGACGAAGTCGGGGCGCCTCCTGGGAAGGAAGGGCTGATGGCCGCAGCGCGGAGGATCGTGTTCCTCGGGCCGCCGGGAGCGGGGAAGGGGACCCAGGCGAAGCGGGTCGTCAGGGAGCTCGGACTCGAGCACCTGTCGACGGGCGACATCCTGCGCGACGAGGTCGCGCGAGCGACGGAGCTCGGGGAGAAGGCCAAGGGATTCATGGACCGCGGCGAGCTGGTTCCCGACGACCTGATCATCGACATGGTCCGCGGCCGCATCGAGCGGGCGAAGAAGGGGTTTGTGCTCGACGGATTCCCGCGGACGGTCGCTCAGGCCGAGGCCCTGGACCGGATCAGCCCGCTCGACGCCGTCGTGAACATCGACCTCTCACGGGACGAGGTCGTTCGGCGACTCACCGCGAGGCGCGTGTGCCGAAGCTGCGGGACGATCTACAACGTCGGGTTCAACCTCGCGGCGGGGGTCACGCGATGCGAGGCGTGCGGCGGCGAGCTGTACCAGAGAGACGACGACCAGTCTGCGGTGATCGAGAACCGGTACGACGTCTATGAGCGGTCGACGGCTCCCCTGATCGCCTTCTACCGCGCGCGCAGCCTCCTGAAGCCAGTGGACGGGAAGCTTGGAAGCGACCGAGTCTTCGCCGAAGTCATGCGGATCCTCGCGGCATGATCCCGCTCAAGTCCCCCGAGGAGCTTGCGGTGATGCGGGAGAACGGGGCGCTGCTTGCGGGCATCTTGGAGCGGTTGTGCGAGGACGTGCGCCCGGGAAGGACGACGGCGTACTTCGATCGTCTGGCCCGATCGCTGATTGCGGAGTGCGGTGGCGAGACGGCGTTCGACCGTCTCGCAGGGTTTCCGGGGGCGATCAACGCCTCGCTGAACGAGGAGATCGTGCACGGGATCCCGAGCGACGACCGGGTCCTCGCAGAAGGGGACGTGTTTTCGGTCGACATCGGCATGGTTCGGCGCGGGTTCTGCGTCGACATGGCGACAACGGTCGGGGTTGGGAGGATCGGTGCGGAGGCGCAGAGGCTCTTGGAAGTCGGAGAGGAAAGCTTGTGGGAAGGGATTCGGAACGTTAGAATCGGCAATCGAGTGTCGGACGTATCCCACGCGATCGGCTCCTTCGTCGAGGCGAAGGGTTACTTCGTCGTCCGGGAGTATGTCGGGCACGGGATCGGAAGGAACCTGCACGAGGACCCTCAGATTCCGAACTACGGTCCTGCGGGGCACGGTCCTCGCCTGCGGGCGGGGATGACCCTGGCGATCGAACCGATGGTGAAGACGGATCCCCTTCCAACGGAAGTGCGGGACGATCGGTGGACCGTGGCGACGGCGTCGGGAGGGCTTTCTGTGCATTTTGAGCATACGGTCGCTCTGACCGGGCAAGGCGTCGTAGTCCTGACCCAAGGAGGTGACGCAAGGCGCAGTGTCGACGAATGAAGCTCGCGACAAGAAAGTGGACATCATTCGGCAGCGAGGGGAAGTCCTCGAGAGTCTGCCGAGTTCGATGTTTCGCGTGAAGTTGCCGAATGGCCACGTCATTCTGTGTCACATCTCCGGGCGGATCCGGAAGCACTACATCCGGATTCTGACGGGGGACCGAGTGATCGTGGAGATGTCGCCCTACGACCTGACGAAGGGGCGGATCGTGTACCGCGAGGGGTAGTTCGTCTTGCGCCGATGGCGATGAAGGTTCGAGCCTCAGTCAAGAAGATGTGTGCGAAGTGCAAGGTGATCCGGCGGGAGGGTCGCGTGTTGGTGATCTGCCGGAATCCAAAGCACAAGCAGCGGCAAGGCTAGGGGGAGAGGTATGGCGCGTATAGCCGGAGTCAATCTGCCGAGCAACAAGCGGATCGAGGTTGCGCTGACGTACATCTACGGAATCGGGCAGCCGCGCTCCGCCGAGATCATCGAGAAGACCGGGATCTCGCCCGACGTGCGAGTGAAAGACCTGACGGAGAACGAGGTCGCCAACCTCCGCCGCGAGGTGGAGCAGTACGTGGTGGAAGGGGATCTCCGACGGCGGGTGTACGCGAGCATCCAGCGGCTGAAGGACATCAACTCGTATCGCGGCATTCGGCACAAGAAGCGACTTCCGGTTCGGGGGCAGCGCACGCGGGCGAATGCCCGCACGTGGAAGGGTCCGCGTCCGGCCAAAGCCGGGAAGAAGAGGTAACCGATGGCGACGAAGAACATCAAGCTGGAACGCGCGCTGATCCACGTCCATTCGACCTTCAACAACACGATCATCACGGTGACGGATCCCGGGGGCCATCCCGTGGCCTGGAAGAGCCCGGGGACGGTCGGCTACAAAGGGTCGAAGAAGGGTACTCCGTATGCGGCGCAGATCGCCGCGGAGGCGCTGGTCCGCGAGATGAAGGACTACGGGATCCGAAGCGTCGCCGTCCGCGTCAAGGGCACGGGATCAGGGCGGCAGTCCGTCGTCCAGACGATCAAGGCGTCGGGGATTCGCGTCGAGGAAGTCAAGAACGTGACGCCGGTTTCGCACAGCAAGGGGAGACGATAATGGGACGCGACACGGGCGCGAAGTGCAAGCAGTGCCGCCGGGAAGGTGAGAAGCTGTTCCTGAAGGGGGACCGCTGCTACTCACGGAGTTGTGCTTTGGCACGGCGGACGAATCCCCCCGGAGAAGGTCCGAAGAAGCGGCGGCCGAGACGGAGCCAGTTCCTCCTTCACCTGCGAGAGAAGCAGAAGGCGCGCCGGATCTACGGCGTGCGGGAGCAGCAGTTCCGCATCTACGTCGCTCAGGCGAAGGGCGTCAAAGGCGCAACGGGAACGGCGCTCCTCTCGACGCTCGAGCAGCGGTTCGACAACATGGTCTATCGTGCCGGGTTTGCCTCGTCTCGCCAGCAGGCTCGACAGATGATCACCCATGGGCACTTCGAAGTGAACGGACGCTCGACGAACATCCCGTCCCTGATCATGGGTCAGGGCGACGTCGGCTCGGTGAAGGAAGGGCGGCGCGAGAAGGTCAAGGCGATCGTGGGAGCGAACCTGGACCGCGACGTTCCGCCGTGGATTGAGCGCAACGCGGACGCGATGAAGTTCCAGCTCATCGCGGCCCCGGATCTCACGCGGACGGGCCTCGACATCGCGGCGAACCTGATCGTCGAGTTCTACTCCCGCTAGGAGGTTTCGATGGACGAGCTGGTCTTCCCTAAGGAGATCAAGGTCGAGGAACTCACCGAAACGACCGGGAAAATCGTCATCGGGCCGCTGGAGCAGGGGTTCGGGACCACGCTCGGGAATGCGTTGCGACGGACGCTCCTGGCAGCGATTCCTGGGGCGGCGGTCGTTCGGGTCCGGTTTGCCGGCAAGTACCACGAGTACGACACGATGGAAGGGGTCAAAGAGGACATCCTCGAGATCATCCTGAACCTCAAGGGGCTCGCGCTTCGGGTCCATGAGGAGGGAGTGAAGAGGCTCACGCTCGAGAAGAAGGGACGCGGCAAGGTGACGGCGGCCGACATCGATCTGCCCCCCGGTGTTGAGGTGATCAACCCGGACCTCCATATCGCGACGCTGAACGACAAGGGCGTTCTCGACATGGAGATGGAGGTCGAAACGGGCTTCTCCTACCTCCCGGCGGAGCTGAACCGACCGGAAGACGCGCCGCTCTCCGTCATCCCGGTCGACGCCGACTTCTCGCCGGTCAAGCGCGTCAACTTCACGGTGGAGGACACGCGCGTGGGGGGGAAGTCGGGGTACGAGCGCCTCGTCCTGGAGCTGACGACGAACGGCGGAATCCGACCCGAAGAGGCGTTGTCCGAGGCCGGCCGCTTGTTGATGCGGCACCTGGAGCTGTTCCGTACCTTCTCCGAGCATCCGTTTGGGATGGCGATGGAGGAGGCGGGGGGCGGCGAGGAGCGCGAACTCTCGATCCCGCTCATCGATCTGGAGATCGATCAGCGGGCCTGCAACCTCCTCCAGGAGGCGGACATCACGACCCTCGGGCAGCTCCTGAACCGACCGAGGGAGGAACTGCTCGACATCCACGGGTTCGGGGCGAAGACGCTGAGCAAGGTCGAAGACCGGCTGGCCGAGCTCGGGTACTCGCTGAAGAGCGAAGGAGAGGTTCACGATGCGGCATAGAGTGGCGATAGACAAGATGGGCATGCTGCCGAGCCATCGGCGCAGCGTGCTCGCCAATCTGACGAACGCGCTCATCCTGCACTCGAAGGTCGATACGACCCTGCTGCGAGCGAAGGCGAGCCAGAAGTTCGCGGAGCGGCTGATCACGCTGGCGCGGCGCGGCGACCTTCACGCTCGGCGTATCGCGTTCTCTCGACTCCGGGACAAAGAAGCGGTCGACAAGCTGTTCACCGACATCGGTCCGAAGATGCAGAGCCGGACCGGGGGGTACACGCGTGTCGTGAAGCTCGGTCCTCGGCGCGGCGATGGCGCCGAGCAGGCGCGGTTGATGCTCGTCGAGTAGCGAGACGGCACGGAGAAGAGAGGGACGGGGCCCCGCGCGCGCGGGGTCTCTTCGTTTGTGCCGACCAAACGGCTTGTGGCGCGTAGCCTGTGGCACGTAGAGGGAGGCAACGGCCCGGAAGCTCGAGGTTCTTCCCACAAGCCACGGGCCACAGGCTACGAGCCACAAACCGTTCGCTACAGGCTACGGGCTACGAGCCGCGCTCACTTCCCGAAGCGGAGCTTCAGCCGTCTCACCATGTCGGCCGTCATCGTGGCCAGGTCGTAGGCGGGGCGCCAATCCCAGTCGCCGCGCGCGAGGCTGTCGTCGAGGCAGAGGGGCCACGAATCGGCGATGGCTTGACGGAAGTCGGGCGCGTACTCGCAGACGAACGATGGAATGTGCTTCCGGATCTCGGCGGCGAGCTCCGCCGCCGAGAAGCTCATTCCGGCGACGTTGTAGTCGCAGTGACGGGACAGCCTTCCGAAGTCCGCATCCATGAGGGCGAGGGTCGCCTTGATGCAGTCCGGCATGTACATCATGGGCAGCACGGTGTCCGGCCGGACGAAACACGTGTACTGCTCCGCCTGGATTGCCTGGTAGAAAATGTCGACGGCGTAGTCGGTCGTTCCGCCCCCGGGCGGCGCCTCGCTCGAGATGATCCCGGGGTAGCGCAGGCCGCGGATGTCGAGTCCGTAGCGATGCACGTAGTAGTCGCCCACCAGCTCTCCGGTCACCTTGGAGAGGCCGTACATCGTCGTGGGCCGCAGCACGGTCAGCTGCGGAGCCGGATCGCGGGGCGTCTCGGGGCCGAAGACGGCGATCGAGCTGGGACAGAACACGCGACCGACGGAGAACTCGCGGGCCGCCTCGAGAACGTTGGCCCATCCGCCGACGTTCACTTCCCAGGCCAGTCTCGGATTGGCCTCCCCCGTCGCGGAGAGGATCGCCGCCATGTGGTAGATCGTGTCGATCCTGAGATCGGCGACGAGCGAGCGGATCCGCTCTCGGTCGCGGACGTCGACGATCTCGAACGGACCGTCTGCGAACGCCGATGCGGCGCCGGGTCGACGAATGTCGGTGGCGACGACACCGCTCGTCCCGTGTCGCTTGCGGAGAATCGGCGTGAGCTCCGACCCGATCTGGCCTCCCGCTCCCGTGACCAAGACGCGCTGCATACTTCCTCCTACCTCGGCGTTTCGGCTGTGGAGGCGAGAGTGTACGCGATCATCGGATCGGTCGGTAGGGCGGGGCTTGCGGTGCTCGAGACCCGATGCTTCGGCGGGATGAGCGAGCGTCGGACGTCCCCCTGCCCTGCACGGAGAGACGCGGCCAGCGCGCGGCGTGGTAGACTGGCGAGGGAGACGAGGCGATGCGGATCGTAGCACGGCGTGTGGAGGACTCGGAGCGGAGGGAGGGCGAGCGAACCTCTTCCTCGACTCGTGACCTGTCCCGCGGGATGCCAAGGAGTCTCGATTCGTGGGTGATCGTACGTGGGTGATCTGGCAACGGGACTCGTCATCTCTGTCTTGGCCGTGGCCGCGGTCTTCGTGTACTTCGGGATTCTCCTTGGCTGCATGAGCCTCCTGGACCGGCTTCCTCTACGGCGAATCGGGGGGACGGGCGCTCGACAGCCTCTCCGGGGGCGAGAGAGGGAGATCGTGGCGCTGTTCTCGGCGCTGTACGCCCGGCTTCCCCGAATAGGAGAAGGCGAGTATCTCCTCCGACTGGGTGCAGAAGAGAGAACTCTCCGCGTCAGTGTATGGTCTTCCGGTCGAGGGATTGTCGAAGCCGCGGGCCGATCGCTGGAAGTGCGGATCTGGGGTGAGGATCGGGTGGTGGGAGTGCCATTCGGTCAAGCGCCGGAACCGGAGTCGCGACCATGCGGCGACCCTGAGGGCTGACCGAGAAGTGCCGGCACGCGGAGTGTGGATGGGGTGCCGCCGCTCCGCTTCTCCCGATGGGGACGCGTGAGGGATCGCACCGCGGCCCCCTCTCATGGGATCTGTGCGACAGCCCCGGGGGGATTCACCCGGAGGCACCGAACGCGAGGACGCAGCCGAGCGCCATCCCCGGCCGGAACGTCGCTCCCAACGCGCGACAGCGGGCCAATTTCGGCCGGGTCGGGGCGGGACGGTTCACCCGGCGCCTCTTCCGGCTGATGCCGAGTCCGTGTCGTCGTGACGGAGCGGCGCGGCTCCCCGGGAGAGCGGGTTCAGAGCGCGCGGCTCCAAGCCGTCGGTCGGAGTCCCGTGGGGAGGGTACACTGCGAGGCGGGCGGAGGCTCTCGATGGATCAGCTTCCGGGCCGCGCGATGGGCGGAGGTGAGACTCTGACGCCGATGAGGATAGACCTGAACTGCGATATGGGGGAGAGTTTCGGAGCTTGGCGGATGGACATCCGCCCGGCGGCGCTGGAGAGGATCTCCTCCGCGAACATCGCCTGCGGATTCCACGCCGGCGACCCGATGGCGATGGAGGAGGCCGTCCGCTCCTGCCGGGAGCACGGAGTGGCTGTGGGCGCGCACCCTGGGTTTCCGGACCTGGGGGGGTTCGGACGGCGGGAGATGCGCCTGAGCGCAGGAGAGGTGCGAAACGACCTTCTGTACCAAGTGGGTGCGCTGGCCGCGTTCTGCACGAGCGTCGGGGTCGAGCTGCAGCATGTCAAGCCGCACGGCGCCCTGTACAACGCGGCAGCGAACGACGGGCGTCTGGCTCAAGGGCTCGTCGACGGGATGCTGAGTCTCCGTCCGCACCCCATCCTGGTTGCGCTTTCCGGCTCACGGCTTGCGCGGATGGCCGAAGAGGCGGGCCTGAGGGTCGGACACGAGGTCTTCGCGGACCGTGCGTACAACCAGGATGGAACCCTCGTCTCTCGCTCCGTCCCGGGTGCCGTGATCCATGACCCTGAGGTCATTGCCCGGAGAGCGGTTCGCATGATCCGGGAGGGAGAGGTGGAAACGATCGACGCAGGGGTGATCGCGGTCCGAGCGGACTCGATCTGCGTGCATGGAGATACTCCCGGAGCGACGGAGATCGTGCTCCGCTTGGCCGATGCTCTGGCGCAGGCGAAGATCGAAGTCGTTGCCCTGCGCGAGCTCGTATGAGAGGACACGACGCGGACGAGTTCCACTTTCGCCCCATGGGGGATCGAGGCCTGCTGATCGAGTTCGAGGAGTCCATCAGCCCAGAGATCCATCGGAAGGTGCGGGCGCTTTCGCAGGCGATCGAGGGGGCTGGGATCGTGGGCGCGCGGGAGGTGATCCCCGCGTACCGCTCGATGCTGGTGAACTACGACCCGCGAGAGACCTCGATGGACGACCTGTGCCTGCGGATTCGCGAGTTGGAGACCAAGCCCGATGAACTCGACGTGTCGAAGTCTCGACGAGTCCGGGTTCCCGTGTGTTACGGCGGAGATCTGGGCCCCGATCTCACGTACGTAGCGCGGCAGAACGGACTGACGGAGGACGACGTGGTGGCGATCCACTCCGGCGCGACCTATCTCGTCTACATGGTTGGGTTTCTCCCGGGGTTTCCGTACCTCGGAGGGATGTCCGACAAGATCGCGACGCCCCGGCTGCAGGAACCGCGAACGAGGACACCGGCCGGATCCGTGGGGATTGCCGGTGCTCAGACCGGTATCTATCCGATCGAGTCTCCGGGTGGATGGCGGATCATCGGCCGCACACCCATCGAGCTGTTCGTCGCCCACGAGGTGCCACCCGCACGGCTTCTGATGGGCGACTATGTGGAGTTCGTACCCATCTCGCCGTCCGAGTTTGAGGAGATCCGAGCAGGAGTGGAGAGGGGAAGGCCCGGCGGGTGCACGCAGGAGGCACGTGAGCATTGAAGTGCTGGACCCGGGTTTGCTGACGACGGTGCAAGATCTGGGGCGCGCAGGGTACGAACGCCACGGAATTCCCCCCGCAGGGGCCGCTGACCCCTATGCGTTGCGGCTCGGAAACCTGCTTCTCGGAAACGACGAGGGCGAGGCGGGCCTGGAGGTAACCCTTCTCGGGCCGACCCTGCGTTTCGAGGAAGACTGCTGGATTGCGATCACGGGGGCGGACCTGGGGGCGCGTGTGAACGGGGTGGAGGCGCCGGTTTGGGAGACCGTCCCGGTCGGCGCCGGCGATCGGCTGTCGTTTGGGACTCCCAAGAAGGGGGTGCGCGCTTACCTCACCGTGGCCGGGGGAGTCGACGTGTCCCGAGTCCTTTCCAGCCGGTCGACCTACTTGCGCGCCAAGCTCGGCGGCTTGGACGGCCGTGCGCTGAAGGCGGGCGACCGGGTGGGGATCCGGGCGGCGTCGGCTCGCCATCGACGCCTGCCCGCGGAGTTCGTGCCGGCGTACGGCTCGGCCCCCCTCCGCGTCATTCTCGGACCCCAGGAAGGGCGGTTCACGAGAGAAGGCATCCACACGTTCCTTTCCTCCACGTATCAGGTACGACCGGACTCCGACCGAATGGGAGTGCGCCTTCAAGGGCCGAGGATTGACCACGTGGGGGAGGCCGACATCATCTCGGAGCCCGTGTGTACGGGGGCGATTCAGGTGCCGGCCAGCGGCCAACCCATCGTCCTTCTGGTCGACCGGCAGACAACCGGCGGCTACGCGAAGATCGGAGCCGTCATCTCCGCGGATCTGCCGAGGCTCGGTCAAGCCATGCCGGGAGACCGGCTTACGTTCGCTGCGTGCTCCCTTGAAGAGGCGCACGGGCTGCTCCGAGAGCGGGAGGCGGGAGTCTCCGAGCTTAAGAGGATTATCGAGGCGGGCGGGCTGGATTGTCGCAGGACACTGCAGGTCAGTACCTCGGCTCACACCTACACCGTGGAGATCACCACAGCGGCGGCGAAGCGGGTCTGCGTACGCGTTGACGGCACAGCGTACGATGTGACCGTGGAGGCACAGAACGCGTGGGCGCCTCCAGACTCAGGAGAGGAAGGCTGAGCGAGGCCGCCGGCGGCTGCGGCGTTCGAGAGGCCGAACTCCTGTTCCGGACGGAGAAGAAACGAGCGGCACGGTCGCCCGCCCATGCGAGGGTCGGGAAATGCGGGCTTTCGTCTGCGTCACAAGCTCTGGATCGTCCCGCGCTGTGCACGCGTCCGATCCGAGCACGATGAGGCTCGCGCGGCGAGGCTCTCCCGCCGCGAGACGACGTCATAGCGTGTCCGAGAAAAGGGCGCATGACCGCAACGAGACCAGGATCCAAGGGCGGCCTTCAGCTCCGTTCTCCGCTTGGGTGAGCGACGCCGGTCGCGTATAATTGCTCAGTTGGAGCGTACGCTCCCATCGACTCTGCAAATCAGATCTACCGATAGAACCAGCGTGCAGCAACGTGGCGGGTCGCTGAGCGGGCATCCCGAATTCACGGCCCACGACCCCAAGACGTCACCGGACAGAATGGAGCCCAGGCGGCATAGCGCCTGGGTCATCGGGTGCTGCTGACATGTGGGAGGTGAGCGGACGTGGTGAAGGGAATCTGGGAAGCGCAGGGAGCGACGGGTATCTCCTTGTGGGACGAGGATCGGAATCTCCTGGAGATTCTCCGGGAGAGCGCGACGTACGAGGAGGCGCGGGAAGCGCTACGGAGCTACCTTGACGACCTCGAGGCCGCTCACCGCGATGGGGTGACGCGGTTGGATCGAGTGGAGCGGGCGCTGGCTCTGAACAGGACTGCGGTGCTCAAGGAGATGTTGGCCCTCCAGAACGAGGCGATTGTCGGCTTCAGCACGGGCGAGCTTCTCTGGCGACTGGCGCAGGATGGTGACGCGACGCCGGTCTCGCAGGGCTTCATCCTGGAGGTCTGCCACATCCTGCGGGCCATCCACGGCGTGTCCGGAACGGGCCGCGGCTGGCTGACGCGGGCTGTGGATGAGGACACGGGACTCGATACCGAAGGGGATGCGGCGAGGCATTCGGCGCAGGTGAGATCGGAGTTCCTCGACGGCCTGGCCACGGAGGTGGCCGCCCAAGTGAGCCGCTACCCATGCGGGCTGGACGACGAACTGGTCGAGCGCCGTGAGGTCAATCGCCGTCGCATCCAGCGCTTCCTCGGGGCGACCGACGCGGAGTGGGACGACGGCGGGTGGCAGATGGCCCACGTGTTCAAGGCGGGCACGGGGTTAGAGGCGCTCCGGCAGCTGGTTCCGCTCTCGCGCTCGGAGGACGTGGCGCTGCGTCTCGCCGTGCGCCACGAGGTCCCGTGGGGCATCACGCCGTACTACCTGTCGCTGTTCGACGCGCGCACGTCCAGCGGGGCGGAGGACGGGCAGGTGCGAAGCCAGGTGATTCCCCCGGTGCACACGGTGCGGTCGATGATCGAGCACCGTCGCGATCGAGGAACCGCACTCGATTTCATGCGCGAGGGCGAGACCTCACCGGCCGACGGTGTGACTCGGCGGTACGCGGGCGTGGCGATCCTGAAGCTCTGCGACACCTGCCCGCAGATCTGCGTGTACTGCCAGCGCAACTGGGAGATCTCCGAAGCGATGGCCTTGGACCGCGCCCCTACCTTGGGGTCTGCGGAATCGGCGCTGCGTTGGTTCGAGGAGCATCCCGGGATCTCCGACGTCCTCATCACCGGAGGAGACCCTCTGGTGGCCTCGGACGAGGCGCTGTGCCGTGTGTTGGAGCGGCTGTCTCGGATGGATCACGTGATGCACATTCGAATCGGCACCCGAGTGCCGGTCACCGTTCCCATGCGGATCACCGACGAGCTGGCGGAGCGTCTCGCTTCGTACATCGTCCCCGGGCGCCGGCAGGTCGCGATCGTGACGCACGTGGAGAGCGCCTACGAGATCACACCGGCCCTGGCCTCGGCGATCGACCGTCTGCGCCGCCATGGCCTGCGCGTCTACAATCAGCAGGTCTTCACGGTCCAGACGAGCCGACGCTTCCAGACAGCGGCGAACCGGATCGCCCTCAAGCGCGTCGGGATCGATCCGTACTACACCTTCTACCCCAAGGGGAAGGATGAGCACCGCGAGTACCTCGTCCCCGTCGCGAGGCTCCTCCAGGAACGCAAGGAGGAAGCGAGGGTCCTGCCGGGCATGTTCCGGACAGACGAGTCGGTGTTCAATGTCCCCGGCCTCGGCAAGAACCACCTACGAGCGAGGCAGGATCGAGAGTGGGTGGGGATACGGGCGGACGGCCGACGGGTCTACCTGTTCCACCCCTGGGAGAAGGGGGTCGCCCAGGCGTCGCCGTGGGCGTACACCGACGTGTCGATCGCCGAGTACCTCGAGCATCTGGCGGAGCTGGGCGAAGACCCCAGCGACTACGAGTCGATCTGGTACTACACCTAGGACTCGGCCGGCGGCGGTGCGACGAGGGTTACGGCCCACGTGAACTCGTAGAGGTCTCCGCCGATCTCGGCGGTGCCCGTGCCGGACAGCGTGTCACTGTCCGCTGTGCCGTCGAAGACGAAGACGACGTCGACCGGCGTCGGGACCTTGTCGTTCACTCCAGAGGCAGTGAACTCGACCGACGAGCCGTGAGCGCGACCCTGTGTGATGTCGATCGTATACGTCTCGGTGCCGTGGCTCGTCAGGGTGACCCTCCCGGAGAGGTCCTTGTCCTCCTGCGTGAGGTCGAAGGATAGCGGATACGTGATGTTGGCTGCGGGGCCGTCCGTCCACGTGAGCGTTCCGACCCATCCGCCGGTGACATCGACCGTGATGATCGACGAGCAGCCGGTGGCGACCAGCAGGGCGATCAGCCCCAGCCGAAGCAACACGCGTTTCCACAATCTCGCCATACTCTCCCTCCGCGGCAAAGCCTAGATGGGAGCGCGAAGAGGTCGAAGGCATCGCGGCCCGCGCGGGAGGGACGTTCGACACCCTGCGGTCGTGAGGCAACGCGCCCGTGGCCGGCCGTGCCGCGCCGCGCGGGCCGCTGTGCACGGTCGCCGGGAGGCTATAATCCCGAGCCGAAAGGAGCTGGCGGTGCCCGAACTCCCCGATCTCGAAGTGATGCGCGAGGTTCTCGCCGAGCGCGTGCTCGACCGCCCGATGCTCTCGGCCCGTGCGTGCCGTCCCGACATCCTGAAGACCGTGGCCCCGCCGCTCGATGCGCTTTCCGGAACCGCGTTCCGTGCGGTCGGACGGATCGGGAAGCACCTGATTCTGACGGTACGCGACGACCTCCATGTGGTGGTCCACCTGATGGTCGCCGGGCGCCTCGTCCTCACGGGGAGCCACACGAAGGTCACGAAGGCCACGGGCTTTCTCGTCTCGTTCGTCGACGGCGAGGACCTGCGGTTGGTCGAGAACGGGTCGATCAAGCGGGCGAACGTCCATCTGGTTGCGGATCCCGCCGACGTCGACCGCGTGGCTCGCGCCGGCGTCGAGCCGTTATCCGATCAATTCACGGCCGAATTCCTCGCGCAGCGGTTCGCCGAGGAGCGGCGGCAGGTCAAGAAGGCGATCACCGACCCGTCGTGGATCGGCGGGATCGGAACGGCGTACGCGGACGAGATCCTGTTTGCTGCGAAGCTGTCGCCGATCCGCTATACCAACACGCTGAAGAAGGACGAGTTGGAGCGGCTGTGCGTGGCGACGCGCGAGGTGCTGCGCGCCGGGATCGAGGCGACGCGGGCGCGATCGAAGGGAAGCCTCGTCTCCGACGACGCCCGCGCGGCGATGCGCATCTACGGGCGGGCCGGGGAGCCGTGCCCTGTCTGCGGCGATCCGATCGCCGAGATCCGCTTTGCCGAGACGCGCACCTTCTACTGCCCCCACTGCCAGGCGGGCGACAAGACGATCGCCGACCGTCGCTCCTGGCTGAGGCGGTAGGGCGGGCCCGCACACCCTCTTCGCGGAGGCCGCTCCCCGGCCGAGCGGAGCGCCGATGGACGGACGGAACGACTGCGGATCGGCTACTGCCCCAGAGGGTTTCTCAGAGCGGCAGGGGATCGCGGATCGGGCGGCGGCCCCACTCCGTGCTGCGCGGGATGACGCGCCCACCCTGCATGACCCACGAGACCCCGGCGAGGGCCTTGATGTCAGCCAAGGGGTCTTGATCGACAAGGATGAGGTCCGCCAGCTTCCCCGGCTCGACCGTGCCGAGTCGATCCTGCAGGCCGAGGACCTCCGCGCCGACGCGCGTCGCCGACTCGATGGCCTCCATGTTCGAGAGACCCAGGCGCGTCAGGAGCTCGACCTCCTCCGGAAGGACACACCACGGGAAGTCGTCGAGCACGAAGTCGGTGCCCGCGGCGATCCGCACCCCGTACTTGCGCGCGAGCGCCATCGTCTTCGGAAGCTGGTCGACGCATCGCTGGAACCACGTCGCACTCGCCGCGAGGTCCTTCGCATCGCCCCACGGGAACGTCTCGGGCGTCGCCTGCCAGCGGCGGAGGCGCTCCGCGAGGTCGTGCTTGACCCACAGCGTCGGCACGAGGAAGACGTCGTCGCGTCCCATCCGCTCGGCGGTCGCTTCGTCGAGGAAGCTGCCGTGCTCGATCGCATCGACGCCGGCGTCGACCGCCATCGCCGTCGTGACGAGGTTCGCGGCGTGAATCGAAACACGAAGCCCGAAGCGGTGGGCCTCGTCGACGCCGGCCGCGATCTCCTCCTGTCGGAACTCGGGGTGGTCGGTGCGGTGAGATGTCAGGAGCTTGATCAGGTCGACGCCGGCCTTGCGCTCCTCGCGAACCGCCTGGCGCACGGCGTCGGGCGAATCGACCTGGTGGACGGCGTCGGGGTCGTTCGACCCGTGCCCGCCGGTCATGCAGATCCCTTTTCCCGCCGTGTAGAGCCGCGGCCCGACGAGCTGCCCGCGCTCGATCGCCGAGCGGAGCGCCAGGTTGACCCGTGGGCCGCAAACGTCGCGGACCGTCGTCACGCCGGCCTGAAGGGCGCTACGCAGGTTCTGCGTCGCGAGCGCCGTCATGTACGCCGTCGCGTCGCCCCTCGGCTTGATCGGGATGAAGTCGGGGGAAGAGACGTGCACATGGGCGTCGATCATCCCCGGAAGGAGGTAGCGCCCTTTGGCGTCGACCTGTAGAGCGGCTGGCGGAATCGGCGTCGACCGTTTCGCCCCGGCGGCGACGATCCGCTCGCCCTCGACGACGACGACGGCATCGGCCACCGGCGGCCGCCCCGTTCCGTCGATGAGCGTCGCACCCACCACGGCGACGCACTTCTTCTGTCCCTCTGACATCGCGAACCGCCTCCTCGACACCGTCGTGTGACGCTCGATGGCCGTGCCCCGCGGGCTGGGCCGCACGCAGCTTAGCAGATCCGCGGCACCGGATCGCCGAGGGGCATGTCGAGGAACCGCCGCCCGCCGACCTCGGTCGACAGGATCACGCGTTTCGGGTACTCATCGGTCACTCGGCCGATGACGGCGGCCGCGCTCCCGAGCGGATGGCTCCGGAGCGCCGCGAGGACGGCACTCGCCTTCGCCGGGTCGACAACGAGGATCGCCTTGCCCTCGTTGGCGACCTCGAGCGGCGAGATCCCAAGCAGCTCCGAGAGCCCGACGACCTCGGGGCGGAGCGGGATCGCCGCCTCGTCGATCTCGATGCACGTGCCCGACTTCCGCGCCATCTCGTTCAGCGCGGCGGCGAGCCCGCCGCGCGTCGGGTCCTTCATCGCGCGAATCCCGCCGACGGCGAGCGCCCGCTCGATCATCGGCCACAGGACCGCGACGTCGCTCCGAAGCTCCGTCGACAGGTGGAACTCCTCGCGAGCGGCGAGGATCGCCATCCCGTGGTCGCCGATCGTCCCGCTCGCGATCACGACGTCGCCCACCCCGAACTCGGCGTCGGAGACGGCGCGCTCGGCGATCCCAAGCCCGGTCGTGTTGAGGACGATCCCGTCCAGCTCGCCGGCCGGCATCACCTTCGTGTCGCCGCAGGCGACGACGGCGTCCGTCTCGGCGAGCGCCGCGGCGAACGAGTCAAGGATCCGCTCGAGGTCGACGATCGGGAACCCCTCCGCAATCACCGCGGCGAGGGTCAGAACGATCGGCCGGGCTCCCATCATCGCGAGGTCGTTGAGCGTCCCCGCCGCGGCGAGCCGGCCGATGTCGCCGCCAGGGAAGAAGATCGGCTTCACCAAGTGACTGTCGGTCGTGATCACCAACTCGCCCGCTTTCGGCAGGGCGACCGTCGCTCCGTCGTCGAGGGCGGAGAGACCGATGCGGGCCGCACCCGCCGCATCGCTCTGCGGCGAGACCTTCTTGCCGAACCGCGGCAAGATCAATCGCGCGAGGAGCTCGTCCATCAACTCCCCGCCGGCCCCGTGGAGTGGCGTGATCCTCGTCTCGCGGTCGGTCATAGCGGGCGCTCCCCCTGGTAGCGGAACCAGATGCTACACGCTCCCTCGGCGCCGACCATGCATGGTCCCACGGGCGACAGCGGCGTGCAGCGCGTCGCGAACAGCGGGCAGTCACTCGGCACCGCGCGCGCCGTCAGGACGTCGGGGCAACGGCAGCCGCGGATCTCCACCTCATCCTCTAGCGCCTCGACGCCGAAGCGCCGGCGTGCGTCCAGCCTCTCGAATTCCGGGCGCAGGACAAGACCCGATGCAGGGATCGTGCCGATCCCCCGCCACATGGCGTCGGCCGTCTCGAACACCGTGTCGAGAAGCTTGAGCGCCGCAGGGTTCCCGCCCTCCGACACCGCGCGCGGGTAGCCGTTCTCGACGCGCGGCGTCTTGTCGTGGATCTGGCGAAGCAAGAGGGCCACTGCGTACAGGACGTCCAGCGGCTCGAACCCGCCGACCACGACCGGGATCCGGTGGCGAGCGAGGTCGGTCTCGTACCCTTTGGTGCCGAGGATGGTCGACACGTGCCCCGGCGCGAGGTAGCCGGCGATCCCCGTGTCGGGGAGATCGAGGAGCGCGGCCATCGCCGGCGGGATCCGCTTGTGCGAAGTCAGGATCGACAAGTTGGCCGGAGGGTTGTCGACGGCCACGGCCGCCGTCATCGGCGCCGTCGTCTCGAACCCCACCGCAAAGAAGACGACCTCTCGCGGCTTTAACTCGCGCGCGATGCGTATCGCCTCGTCGGCCGACAACACCGTGCGGACATCGACGCCCTGCGACCTAGCGCTTTCGAGCGACCGGTCCATGCCGGGCACGCGCAGCATGTCGCCGAACGAGCAGACGATCGCGCCCTTCTCGCCCATGCGGATAGCGGTCTCGATGTCGGCCGCCGGCGTCACGCACACCGGACACCCCGGCCCCTCGAGGATCCTCACCGACTCCGGCAGGAACCTGCGCAACCCATTGCGGGTGATGGCGATCTCGTGGGTCCCGCAGACGTGGACGAGCTTCACCGGCTCGCGCGGCGCCAGAATGCGGATCGCGTCGGCCAGTTCGCGTGCCCGCTTCGGATCGGAGAAGTGAAACGGCTGGCTCATCGACCGCGGCCACCTTGCTGCTTGGGCGCGGCCTGAGTTGTCGCGGATCGAGTCGCCTGGGTGGGATGGGCGCTACCCTGTCCCGCGGGCGGTCCTTGGATTGTCGCGGATCGAGTCACTTGTTTGGAATGGTCGCTACCCTGCTGCTCGGGCGTTGCCTGAGTTGTCGCGGATCGAGCCACGTGGCTGAGATGGGCGCCGCCCAGCTCCGCCGGGCCCTCGGCCGCCAGGGACTGCGACAGCTCGTCGAACAGCCGCAGCGTCTCCTCGGCATCCTCGGTTGTCAATCGCTGGATCGCGAACCCCGTGTGAACGAGAACGTAGTCCCCAATCGCCACCGGCTCCCCGAGCGTGTCCAGACGTGCCGTCGTCTGCACACCCTGGTAGTCGACGACCGCCGTCTTTCCCGAGACCGAAATCACCCGCGCTGGCGCGGCAAGGCACATGAGGACATCACCGGCGGGGATTATAGCGTGGTCACGCAGAGACCTCAGACGGGCTCACTGGTGCAGGCCGGCGAGGCTACGGGAAGTACCTACACACCGAACCACGGGGCCCTTGCTTCGACTCGTACCAGGTACGCCCGTGGACTCTCCAGTATCTAGAACCTCCGCACACCGTTTCATGGATGAGCTGGGCCGAGTTCGAGCCCCCTAGACTCCAAGGCTCTATATACGCTGTAGGGATGTCCGCTTTGCGATTCCATAGCCAGGCCGCGGCTCCGTAGCGCGCGGAGACTGAGCGGATTGCGGGGCATCGTCAGCCGTACGCCGGGCCGGCGCGCACTGTGAGCGAGACGGGTGCTGTCCAGGGCGAATGCTCCGAGTCAGGCGAACTCGCGACGCTCGCGAGACGAAGCGCCGCCATGATCGAGCGATGTCAGCATGGGAGTGGGTGCAGTCTCTGTTGGTCTGCTTCGGTGCCGTGACGGCATCGGCCTTGTCTCCGGAAGCGGCTCTTGGCCAACAGACGGTGTCTGTGGTCGTTCCGCGCGGCGTTGCGGTCACTCTGGATGGATCTCTCGGGCCGGAGGAGTGGGAGGATGCGACCTCGGTCCCGATGAGCGATGTCGCAACGCTCTCCTTCAAGTACGCCGACAACTCGCTTTGGCTCGGGATCAGAGCCCGCGAGATGGGCGTTGGAAACCTCTTTGTCCTGAACCAGGGGCGGGTCAGGATCCTTCACTCCTCGGCCGCTCTGGGGACGGCCGAGTACACACCCCACGGCGATATCTGGCGGCTCACCCAGGACTTCGTCTGGCGGTGCCGCGCCGTCGGAGGGTCGGAGGCCGCGGTCGCAGAGCGAAGGAGTTTCCTCGAGTCGGACGGCTGGCTCGCAAGCACGGCCTACATGGGGAATCCGGGCGACCTGGAGTACCAGGTGCTATGGGATGGGGAGCCCCTATGTCTCGCTGTGCTGTGGCTCCCTGTGTCCAATCCTGGAACTGCGACCTCATGGCCGGCAGCGATCCTCCAGGATGCTATCCCAGGCCGAATCCCGGCGATCGCGCACTTCACTCCGAGCCAGTGGGCCACCGTGGTCCTGGAGCCACCCCCGCTGGCTCTGTCTTCGCCGCGCTCCGGGGAGGAGATCCGAGATCTCGCCACGAGCAAGGCGCAGCAGGCGAACGGGCATCTGCGCCAGTGTAGGCATTGGCTCCTGCCCGTTGCCGCGCGGATGCCTCGATCCACGCACGAAGACGATCCGAGTCCACGTCAAGCGGCAGAAGGCCTTGCATGACTCGCATCGTGAGGAGCTTGGGGGCCGCGGCACTCCGTCATCGGGTCCTGGTGCTCTTGCCTCTCGTCGGCCTTCTCGTCGCCGCAGCCGTAGCAGTCGTTGCCCTGATGTCTCCAGCCCCGCCTGTCGCCGTACCGGCTGAGGAGTTCTCCGCCGCTCGTGCGTTCGAGCACATTCTGGCCATTGCCCAAGAGCCTCGCCCGATCGGCAGTCCAGGGAACAGGCGTGCGCGCGCGAGCATCGTCGAACGGCTTCACCTCTTGGGTCTCGAAGCGGAGCTGCAGACAACCAGGGTTCGCAACTACTACGGCACTTCAGGCGGAAGCGTTGAGGTCGTCAGTGTCATGGCACGGATCCCAGGAACGGCGTCGACCAAGGCAGTGGCCTTGATGGGGCACTACGACACCTTCCCGGGCGCACCGGGAGCGAACGACGACGCATCTGCGGTGGGCATCATGCTGGAGACAGCGCGAGCGCTGTTGGCTGGCCCCCGGCCACGCAACGACGTGATTCTCCTCTTCACGGACGGCGAGGAGCCGGCGCCGCGCTTCGGATCCTCGGCCTTCGTCGCCGGACACCTGTGGGCCGCGGGCATCGGATTCCTGATCAATCTCGAGGCACTCGGTGCCGGCGGACCCTCCCTGCTGGCGGAAGCAAGCGGCCCACAGGGGTGGGCCGTCGATCAGTACGCGGCGGCGGTACCCTATCCGGCGGCCTTCTCCTTCGTCACGGCGACCGCCGAGTTGATCGGCGGCTCGAACAGCGACTTCGCCACGTTCCGAGACCGGGGAATCCCCGGCGTCGAGCTGGCCTACCTGCACGGCTCGCCGATCTATCACACCTCAGCCGACGCGCCGGAGCGCGTTAGCCTGCGCAGCCTGCACCAGCAGGGCGCGAACACGCTCGCTCTCACCCGACGCGTAGGGAATCTGGATCTCGGCAGGTCTCATGACGATTCAGGAAGCATCTTCTTCACCGTTGCTCGCCTGTTCGTGATCCGCTATCCGGCGTCCTGGGCTCTTCCGATCGCTTTGCTGACCGGCGTGGTTCTCGCCATCGCCGGGTGGCGAGAGCGAGCGTGGCTCAGGGCTCTCCAGAGCAGTGGGGCGATGCTCGTCACCGTGGTCGTTGCGGCTGTGGCTGCGGTCGGCATCTGGATTGGACTTACAGGCTGGCGGAGTGCCATGGGCATCGCCGAGAGCTACGTCTACCTCGCCGGTTTCATCCTCCTCGGTGTAGGAGTCGTCGCTGCCGTTGCGCGGCTTGCCAGACGGCAGATCCCCGCGGGACCTGATGCGCTCGGTGTCCTGCTGGTGTGGTGGCTGCTCGGACTGCTCGTTGCCCTCTGGGCTCCCGGGATGAGCTACCTCTTCGCCTGGCCGGCACTGGCAGGGGGGCTTGTGCTCGTGTGCCGGTCGTTGTGTGGTACGAGGCGATGGCCAAAACTCGCAGGCTGGATAGTGGTAGCCGGCACAACGCTCGTCTTGCTCGTTCCGGCAGTGGACATCTTCTACCAGCTCGCTCAGCCCCGACACGGCAATCCCGATTCCCAAGTCCTTCCTTTCGTTGCCATTCCCGTCCTTCTCATTGGGATGAGCATGGAACTCCTCCGGGTCTTCAGGGTGATGCGCTCCGCGAGGACCGATCATGGGAACAGGTGCGTTTCCTGACCGACAGACGCCTCTGCAACAGTGCCAGGAGTTCGACAGGACCAATCCACACCCCATCGATGGCCGTATGACGAGAAGGCGGCTGCGCTCTACCTCCCTGTTGCGGCGATCGCGTTGACGGTCGATTCGGAGCCCTCGACGAATCGGAACCGCCTGGTGAAGGTCGTGCGACGGGACAAGGCAGCGCATCCTGATCTCCGGCTCGTCCTCTTCGGTGAGGTGACGTTGGGCTGGTTCACGAAGGGCAAGGAGACGGAGAGCTACTACGAGCGCATTGCGGAGACGATTCCCGGACCGACCATGAAAGCCGTCGCGAGCGTGGCACGCGAGCTCGGAGTGCACATTTCGTACGGCATGGTGGAGCGGCACGACCGCGGATTGAGCAACACCCAGGTCGTCATCGATCCTGGTGGGCAACTGCTTGCGACGTACCGCATGGTCAATCTCCGGCTCAAGTTCCTTACGCCGGGTCCACGGCGTGCACAGGTGTTCGAGATCGACGGCGTGCGGTGCACGATCATGATCTGCTATGACATGCAGAGCTTCCTCCTCGGTCGCGAGATTCACCGCGCCCGCCCGGAGGTCATTCTGTTCAGCGTAGCCGATGACGAGCGTACGTGGTTCGCCGCCCAGCACACGGCTGCGCGCTTCGACGCGTGGATCGTCTGCGCAAACCGGTACGGAGAAGAGTCTGGGTGGATGTGGCCGGGGCAGATCTTCGTTTCCGATCCGCTGGGCAGGATTCGGGCAGGAAGTCTCGGTGGGGAGAAGGTCCTGTACTACCGGATCCCGATCGTTCGAAAGCATGGGCCAATCGCTAGAGGAGTCCGGCGAACCTTCATAACGGTCCGGCTAGCCCTGATCATCCTTGCGAATGTGCATGGGGCCTGGGGATTCGCCGTCAATCGAGTCCGTGTTCTCATGCGGCGAAGAAGGCGCAAGCCGAAGAAGCTCTAGGCTCCGTTGCCCGGGAGCATGGAAAGTCGCTGCGCATCCCCGTCGAGGATCAAGGCACAGAGGTCTTGGAGACTATTCGCGATCGCATCTTCGATCTCTTCTTCACGAGCTAAGGCTGCGACAAGGGACTGCGCTCGGGTCGTGGGCGGGCAATGGAGTGGTCAGAGAGGGCCACGACTCCTTCCGAGCGGGGAGGACATGCGATCTGCGTCGACCTTCCGCTTCCTGCCACCGCGAAGCAAGCGTTCGATCGACCTGACGTCCGCAGATGGGTTTCGTTGAATCGCAGCCAGCTCGCAGACGGAGATCACCACCTCGCGACGGCCACCCGCGTTCTCTGATCGGTCCCCCAGGCTCCAGCCAAGGGGACTCGAACTTCCGCAGCAGGAGCCTTCTCATGTAGAACCTGGCACTGCCGGTGGCCTGAGTGTCGCATCCTCGCGAGAGGTGCGCTGCAGACCGGAAGTAGCCGGTCAAGCCGACAACGTAGACCGACCGTGCGCTCCGGCGCCTGCTCATGCCGGCTGTTCGCAGGGGTAGCCAGATGACTGGTGGCTATTCTCGTCGGGCGATCTTCGCGCTAGATTGGCGGAAAGGACGGAGGCGAAGTGCGGGCAGGGAGCCGGGTCTTGCGCTTCAAGCTGGGCAAGTCGCAGTCGAACGCCGATGCGTCTCTGCGCTACGTCGTTCGGCAGGCCTATGCCAGCGTTCCTTTCTACCGTAGGTCCTGGGACGCGGCGGGTGTCTCGGTCGCTGGGTTCCGCGGTGTGGAGGATCTCCCGAAGCTTCCGGTTGTGACGAAGGACGAGCTTCTGGCGGGAGGTCTGGACGACCGGCTCGACAGCAGCATTCGGCGGGAGCGGCTCGTTGTGCGGAGCACGAGTGGGACGTCGGGGGCGCCGATTGCGGTGTACATGACCCGCCCGGAGTTCCGCTTCCGCCAACTGACCCTCTTTCGCGCGATGTGGCGGGCGGCGGGGCGGCCGTTCCCGGTGACGATCGTGGAGGCGGGGGCGTGGATCCCTCCCGACGGCCGCGGCGAGGTGCTCGTCCGGCGAATGCCACTCGTGAAGGTCGTCTACATCTCGCGGCGACTGCCGCTTGGCGAGCAGGTAGAAGCCCTCCGGGGCCTGAGGCCGTCGATCCTCACGGGGTGCCCGGGGAGCCTCGAGATGATCGCCGCCGAGATGCGTCGCCTCGAGATCCGACCCCCACGCCCGCGCGCCGTCATCACGCGGGGAGAGGTGCTTCATCCGGGGGTTCGCGGTCTTCTGGCCGAGGTCTTCGGCTGCCGGGTCGTCGATTTCTACAACGCACAGGAGGTTGGGAACATCGCCTGGGAGTGTCCGGACCGCGAGGGCACGTATCACGTCAACGGCGACACGTGCGTTGTCGAGGTCGTGGATGCTGCCGGGAGCCCTCTGCCTGCTGGCCGAGAGGGGCGCTTGGTCGTCACGAACCTCTACAACACCACAATGCCGATCATCCGCTACGCGATGGGCGATCGAGGGACGCTCGCGCCACGCGATGGAAGGGCTTGCACGTGCGGCCACAGGGGACAGACGCTCGTGTCGCTTGCAGGGCGAGACGACGACTTCGTCGTCCTGCCGGACGGGCGGGCGATCTCGCCTCGCCTCATCGACGACCTGTTCATCGACGCCTGCCGGAGCCTGGGGATCGAGGATCCGTTCACGCGAGCGATACGTGACTACCAGGTCGTGCAGGACTCCCCGTCGCACCTGCTTGTCCGAATCGTGGCCGCGGACGCACCGCCGGAGAGGCTGCGCGAGCTTCTGGTCGGCAACCTCGCGGCGCTCCACCCCGAGCTGCTCTGTGACGTCGACTGGGTCCGCGAGATCGAGCCGGGAGAAGGCGGGAAGCGAAAGCGCATCGTCTCCTCCCTACGGCCCTGATCGCACCCCGTGGTCGGGACGACTCCGCAGGATGCAGGGGCTCATTCCCGGCCGGAGGCTCCTCACATCATGATCCTCCACGCGGTCGTACCCCAGAACGGGTTGATGTCCGAACTCAGCTCGTTGGTTAGTCGCTTCACATTCGACCCGTCGGCGTTCATGCGGTAGATCTCGAGGTTCCCATCGCGGGAGCTCTGGAACGCGATCTGCAACCCGTCGAGCGACCAGCTCGGCCCCCAGTCGGTGTTGGAGGAGTTCGTCAGCCTCGTCGTGGACGTCCCTACGCCTGTCATCCTGTAGATCTCGGTGTTCCCGTCTCGCTCGCTCTGGAACGTGACCCAGGTCCCGTCCGGCGACCAGCTCGGCATGTAGTCGGCGTCAGGGTGGTTCGTGAGGC
>JAQTVA010000206.1 GCA_028707055.1 Candidatus Bipolaricaulis sp.
CCGTCCTCATCCTCGTCCTCGACATCGGGATGCTGAACGGTGAGCAGGAGGGCCTGTTCAAGAACACCGTCAACTTCGAGACGGGCCACCTCCAGATCCGCAGCGCCGCGGAGACGACGGCGGGTGGTGCGCTGCCCTTGATGAAGGATCCCGCTGCGGCCCTCGCCGCGCTCGACTCCGTGCCGGGCATCGCCTGGCGCACGGTCCGCCTTGATCTGCCGGCGATGGTTTCGCGCGGGGGACGGTCACAGGGGATCCTGCTCCAGGGCGTCATCCCCGAGGAGGTCGGGCGCGTCAGCCCGATCGGAAGGCTGGTCTCCGAAGGCTCGTACCTGACGACGGGCGCAAACGGGGTCGTCATCGGCGGCGAGCTGCGCGACCTCCTATCGGCCTCCGTGGGCGACGAGGTCGTGCTGCTCGGCGCGCACCCGGATACGGGGATCGGCGCGGCCACGGCGCCCGTCGTCGGCGTCTACACCGCCCCCGAACCGTCGATGGGGCGGGGCCTCGTCCAGGTCGACCTCGACCTGGCCCAGACGCTCGCGGGTCGGCCGGGGGCCGTGACGTCGATCGTTGCCTTCGTCGACGGCGTCACCGGGCCGTGCGACGCAGAGAAGGTGGCCGCCGTCGTGGGCGAGCTTCGAGCCCGACTGCCGAAGGAGTACAAGGTCCTCGACTACAACGAACTCGCCCCCGACCTTGTGACGTTCCAGAACGTGGTGAAGCCGTTCCACATCCTGTTCATGGGCATCTTCTTCATCCTCGGCGGGCTCGTGGTTCTGAACACCCTCTTCCTCGCCGTGGTGGAGCGGACGCACGAGCTGGGGGTCATCTTGGCCCTCGGGTCGTCGCGGCGGCGCGTGATGCGAATGGTCATGATGGAGGCGCTTCTCATCTCGCTCGTCGGCGCCGGGGTCGGCGGGGCGGCGGCGTTCGGCCTCGTCGTGTGGGCGCAGGCGGTCGGTGGCGTCCGGCTTCCGGCGGCGTACGACGAGGTCGTCCGCGTGATGGGGATGGAGCCGATCATGCAGCTGCGGGTGAGCGCCCTCGAGTTTGCGCTGTCGGGGCTCGCCATGGTCGGCGTGGCGCTCCTGGCAGCGTGGATTCCGGCGCGGCGCGCGGCGTCGCTCGAGCCGGTGGAGGCGATGCGGCATGTCAACTAAGGCGATCCTGCGGACCGAAGGCTTGACGAAGACGTACGTCGCGGGAACGGTGGAGACGCCCGCCCTGCGAGGTGTCGACTTCGAACTGCACCAGGGCGAGTTCACGGCGATCGCCGGCCCGTCCGGATCGGGGAAGTCGACGCTCCTCCACCTGCTCGGAGGTCTCGACCGGCCGACGTCGGGGGAGATCTACCTCGATGGGACGGCCCTCTCGGCCCTCTCCCGCGACGCGCTGTCGCGGCTGCGGCTGGAGCGGATCGGATTCGTGTTCCAGGCGTACAACCTGATCCCCGTCCTCACGGTGCTCGAGAACGCGGCGTTCATCCTCGAACTGCAGGGCGTCGCGCGCACCGAGCGGATCGAGCGAGGACGACGCGTCCTCGCCGAACTGGGGATCGAGAAGTACGCCGACACGTTCCCGAACCGCATCTCCGGCGGCGAGCAGCAGCGCGTCGCCGTCGCACGCGCCGTCGTCTCCGAGCCGTCGATCGTCCTCGCCGACGAGCCGACGGCGAACCTCGACACGGCGATGAGCCTCGAGCTGATCGACCTGATGCGCCGTCTGAACAGCGAGCGCTCGGCGACGTTCCTGTTTGCCACGCACGACGGCCGCCTGCTCGACCGCGTCAATCGGCTCGTGACGCTTGTAGACGGCTGCATTGCTGGAGATGAAGTACGCAATGCAGCTTGAGGTTCGCGTCGCACCGCTCTGGGCGACGCGCGTCGGCCGAATCGCGTCGGATGAGATTCGCTCTTCGGCTTGAGGTTCGCGTCGCACCACTCTAGGCGACGCGCGTCGGCCGAATCGCCAACGACGAGATCCGCGACTCGCCGTAGCGTCGTGAGCTCGGCTCTCGGCGTTTCGTCTCGGTGCCGAGAGCTTGCTCCGACGTTTCGTAGAACGTCGCACCGCCGACACGAACGTCGCACCAAGGTGCGACGCTACGCCCGTCCTTCGCCGTCGCACGCGGATGGTGGTGCGCTCTCATGGAAGAACCGAGCGCATTGGCGCTCTCGTGCGAGAACCCAGTGCATAGATGCTACCGCGGACTACGGACCATGGACGCAGTTCGCCTCCACGACCCAAGGAACTCAATGAACTCGACGAACTCCGCTGCCTTCGGACCCGGACTCCGGACTATCGCCTCGCCCGCTCTCTGAGCGCTTCCACGTGCTCGTACGGCAGCCGAACCTGTCCGAGCGACACCTTCGTCGAGTCGGGTCCGTGGTCGTCGGAGCCCCCCGAGACGAGAAACCCGTGCTTCGTCGCCTCCGCCGCGAGACGCTCGGGGGCGATGGATAGGTCGGGCGAGCGCGGATCGCGATACGGGTAAACGCTTTCGATCGCATCGACGCCCTCCTCCGAGAGGAGCCGGAAGAGCGAGTCCCACTCCTCGACCCGCATCAGGCACGGGTGGGCGACGGAGATCGCCGCCCCGGCGGCACGCAACGCCTTGACCGCCTCGCGGAGGGTGACCTTCTCGAGCGCCACGTAGCACGGTTGCCCGCGCCCGATGAACCGAGCGAACGCCTCATCCATCTCGTCGATCGCCCCCTTCTTCAAGAGGGCCCGCGCGAGGTGGGGCCGGCCGA
>JAQTVA010000039.1 GCA_028707055.1 Candidatus Bipolaricaulis sp.
TGACGTCCTGGCGCGCCTCGCCTCGCGGTTGACAACCTCGGTGCTGCGCGATTTGATGAACCGGGCGCGTCTCTCGGAGCGGAGCCCGGAGGAGATTGCCGTAGAGTTTCTTCTCGGCCAGGGACTGGTCAGCGAGTAGCGCAGGAGGGAGACCCGATGAAGAGAGGGAGCACGACGGATCGGCGGCCCGGCAGACTGACGCGACTTCGATCCTGGACTCGCTACACCACGGGCCTTCAGGCCAAGCTGATCGTCCTGCTCGTCTTCCTGACATTCCTCGTCCTCGGCGCGCTGTATTGGTTCTCCTATAGCTCGATGCGAACATCCATCGAGTCGATCTACGAACAGAGAGCGGAGAGCGTGGCCGTGGTGATCTCCAAGTCGATCCAGGAGAAGGAGTACATCCTGTACTACTCGGAAGAACTCGATGCCGACATCGATCGTCTTCTCGAGCGATACGAGTCGGTCGTCGGGATCAGCGTGATCGGCGCGACCGGGCGCGGATTCCTCACCATCGCCAGCTCCGATCCCACCCTCGTCGGCTCGCTTGCCGCCGCGGAAGACCAGGCCCGTTTCTCCGAGCTGCGTGACGTGGTCGTCGTCCCCGTCAGACTTCGCGCCGCGTCCTACCTCCGCGCGTACCACCCGGTGTTCTCCGGGCCCGATTTGATCGGGGTCGTGCTCGTCGACATGTCGCTCGACGAGCAGGCCCAGGCCATCCTTCGCCTCTCGTGGCGGTTCGCCGTCGCCTCGGTGCTCGGCTGCTTGCTGCTCGCAGGTTGCCTATACCTCGCCCTGCGCGCGATCGTCACGCGCCCCGTCCAGCGACTCGCCGGCGCGATGAGCGCGGTGGCCCGGCGGAAGTACGACGTCGAGGTCCCGCACCCGTCCGCGCGGCTCCCCGGCACGAGAGTCCGTGATGAGATGAGCCAGCTCGTGGATGGCTTCAACCTCATGACTCGCGTCATTCACTCCCACGAGCAGGAACTCATGAAGCTCGTCGTGCTGGACCCGGCGACCGGGGCCTACACGGCGGATCATCTCCGCGTCGAGCTCGAGCGGGAGCTGTGCAAGACCCGCCGATACAAGCACCCGACGTCCGTCCTGATCACCACCCTCCGCGGGGCCGAGACGACGACGTCGGAGGACCAACAGGGCATCCTGGCCGCCACGGCGGGATTCCTCGTTCGGAATCTGCGAAATGTCGACGTGCTGTTCCGAGTCGACACGTTCCGACTCGTCTCGCTCATGCCCGAGACCCCCCTCGCGGGCGCCGTGGTGGCCGCGGAGCGATTGCGCGTCCGTACGGCCGATGTGACATCAGAGTTCGCACTCCCAGTCGATCTCGAGATCCGCGCGGTGGGCTGGGGAGAAGAGGGAGCTCCCGGGATCGACGACGTCATGAAGGAGCTCGTCGGATGATCGCCCTGCGATCGGCGGCGTCGCCGTCTCATCATACACCCCATCGCAGGGTCACGGATTTGCGGCCTTCGGGGTCCGGGTCATGAACTCCCGCGCGGAGGCTCCCTTCGCGCCGACCGACTCCTGTCCATCCTCCTCTACCTGCAGACGCGCGGCCGGTCGACAGCCCACCGGCTCGTGGAGGAGTTCGAAGTCTCGCCGCGCGCGATCGTCCGCGACCTCCACGCCCTCCGCATCGCCCGATTCCCCGTGCATACCGAGCGCGGTCCCCGTGGAGACGGCTACCTCCACGACGACTACCGCAACACCCTGATTCAACTCACCACGGACGAGATCGCCGCCTTCTTCCTCTCGAGTATTCCCAAGCCGCTCGAAGACCTCGGGCTCTCCGAGCCGCTTCGCGCCGCGCGTCTCAAGCTCGCGGCCTCGCCGTGAAGGGAGGAGCATGGTTCTTGATCTGGACGGGCGAAGATGGGCCTATGCGCGTCGACGCCGTCTCCGACATTCATCGGGCGAGGCTCGAGGAGGGGCATTTCCCGAGACCGGATGGTTTCGATCTCGAGGCGTTCTGGCAGGTGTGGTGCGAGAACCGGGAGGCGGCTCGGCCGGGGCTCGCCGTCCGGCTTCGCGTGCGAAAGAACGCCCTGCAGTACGTGCGCAACGCGCTTGGCGAGCGGCGCAAGATCTTCCCCGCTCCGGCTCAGGACACGGACGAGTGGGCCGTGATCGACGTCGCCTTCCCACGGTTCGAGGAGGCACGCCTCCGGCTCCTGGCACTGGGAGGTGCCGTCGGGTGATCCACCCCCAAGCCTTGCGCGCCTCGATGGCTGACTTCGCGGAGCAGATCGCGGCCCGCTACAAACGTCCTCCGAAGGCGCCGGTGGAAGGATAGCGCCAAGCTCCGCTACTCAAGCTCGCGCACGACCAGGTTGTCGAACGACTGCTCGACGACGTTCGCTTCCGCCATGGAGGTCACGCAGACACCGACGTAGCCGGTTGAGAAGGAGCTGTCACTGAGTTCGGCGACCTCCGTGCCGTTGATCAGGAAGGTGAAGGAGGATCCTTCGGCCAGAACCGTCAGGTGGTTCTCTGCCTCGCCCGGGTGGATCGCGTCCGAGGTAGTCCACGCCATCAGCACAGTGCGGGTTCCGCCGACCCACTTCACGACGCGGAAGCTCCCGAAGGCGCTGACCTGGAAGCCGTAGGAGTTGCTCACGTCGGTGACCCGGAACAGGAGACCTCCCGCCGAGACATTGTTTGTGCCCTGCACATGCTCCACGTCGAGATCGTACTGCGCATCCCCATACTTCTCCGTGTCATCGTTCCAGTAGAACACCGTGGTGGTCTTCTTCAGCAAGACGTGGTACCGGCCACTCTCGATCGACTTCGTGGCCGTCTCCGAATCCCCGAGGGTCCACGCCGTTGTGTTCGGGTCGGACCAGAACTCCTCGTACAGGATCCCGCTCTCGAACAGGAAGCAGCCGCCGAGAAACACAACCGCTGCACCGACCAGCACCAGCATTGAGCGTCGCATATCCCCTCCTTCGCAGCCCCATCCTCACCATCATGCCGGGCGCAGGCGGTCGAGTCAACGCCCAACCCGCCCACCGGATCCTGGGTCCGCGGCTGCACCCGGACCGTCGTACGCGAGTCGAAGCTCCTCTACAATGGAGCCATGACAAGGCTCGCTCGCTACAAGAGGGATTCCGCGGTCTCGTACGCCGAGGGGGTGTTCGCGACGCTCGAGCTTCTCGGCGCGCGTCCCGGAGAGGTCGATCGCGTTCTCCTCTCGAGCCGAGGCGAGGCGAACGAAGGAGCGGTCAAGATCCGCGCTCTCTGCGCTGGCGCGGGGATCCCGGTCGATGTCGACGATCGGACGATCGGGCGTCTGACCCCACGAGGAAGCCACCTCGCGCTTGGAGTTTTCCGGAAATACGAGATGTCCCTCGATCCCACCGCAGACCATGCGGTTCTCGTCACCCCGGCCGACATGGGGAACCTCGGCACGATTGCGCGCACGATGATCGCCTTCGGCTTCGGTCACCTCGCCCTGATCCGTCCGGCCGTCGACGCCTTCGACCCCAAGGCGGTCCGCGCTTCGATGGGAGCGCTGTTCCGGGTCTCGTTCGAGTACTTCGACTCCTTCGAGGCGTACAGCGCGCGCCACGCCCGCCCCACCTACCCGTTCATGACCGACGGAGACGTGACGGTCGACAGGGTGCGCTTCGAGTCACCGTGCACCCTCGTCTTCGGCAACGAGTCGAGCGGTCTTCCGGAGTTGTTCCACGAGATGGGAACGAGCGTGGTCATTCCCCAAACGGCCGCCGTCGACTCGCTCAGCCTGCCCACGGCCGTCGCCGTTGCCCTGTACGAGCGTGCCCGTCAGCGAGGCCCCATCCCTGCCTAGCCGGCCTCCCCTGCCTGGTCTGGAACGTCCCAGCGGTACACGTGCACATCGCGTATTGGGCGGAATCCGGCGCGCTCGTACAGACCCACGGCCGGCGCGCGATAGGTGTCGGTCTCGACCAAGACGCCCGCGGCCCCGCGCGCGGAGAGCCGCCGCACGCACTCGGTCAGCAGCGCGACTCCTAGCCCCTCCTCGCGGTAGTCCCACAGGACACCGAGCGGCTCGACTTGCCCGACCGGCCGTCCCCCGGCGAGCAGCCACCCAACGCAGAATCCCGCGAGGTCGCCGTTCGGCGCGACCGCCACGAGGTCGGCCTCCGCAATGCGGTGCTCGGCCGTCAGAGTCCGCGCACGCCACTCCACGGTCATGTTCGTCGTGCCGAAGACGGTCCGGTGGAGGTCTACGTAGGCCGCGACCTCGCGATCACCCTCGATCGGGCGTATCGTGAACCCTGCCGGGACCACCGCGAGGGCCGGGGAGGGGGCGTCTCGGCGCAGGAGCACACGAGACCAGGAGTCCTCGCCAACTTCGGCCTGGCACGCGAAGCCGGCCTCCTCGAGCGCGCGGAGGCGGTCTTCTTGGTCGGCAAGAACGTGCACGTACCAAGAAGCCCGCTCATGCGGCGTCCCGCGAGCGCCGCGCGCCTTGCCGGCCGCCCAGTCGAGGGCGCGCGGAAAGGCGTCCGCTTCGGCGTCCGGCCGAGTGACGATGTCGACGGCCCAGAACGGCGCCTGGAGCACCGCCCACGCCGCCAATCGGCCCCGTTCGTCGGTCCAGAGGGCTACGTTCGCGGGGTCGTCCAACGCCCAGGAAGCCAGTCGATACGGAAGGTCAACGATGTGAAGGTTGTCGTCCGGGAACGCCGCCGCCAAAGCGACCATCGCCAGGCGGTCGGTCGCACCACGGAATGGGCGCAGCTTCGTCTTCATGTGGAGCAACCTCCTGTGCGGGCCGAGCCCCGCACTAGCCCGGCTAGGCGCCCTCGCCGTCCAGGTACTTGAGCCAGCCGGTCGTGCTGATCCCCTCTCTCCCGAACATGCCGGCGTACAGCGGCTCTGCGGGCGGGTTCGACTCGCCCCCGCCTCCCACCGTCGCCACGAGCGCGCCGATCTCCTTCGCGCGCCCCATCCCCTCGGCGATCACGGCCTTCGCCAAACCACGCCGCTGGTGTTCGGGGGCCGTCCCCACCGGCTCGAAGCAGATCGCCCGCGTCACGTCGTCGAACCACAGCGTGGTGAATGCGGCGATCTCACCGGACGGCGCCTCGATGACGAGATCCAGGTCGCGGCGATACATCGGTGCACGCTGAATGTTGCGGTACCAGAGCCCTCCCTCGTACTTCTCGTTCGGCTCGTCGGGATGAAACGATCTCCAGCTTGCCCAGCTTCTTCGTTCGAGGTCCTCGTCATCGTCGTCCATCGCGCGCAACGAGTACCCCGAAGGGAGAGGCGCGCTCGCGATGGGAAGGGACAGGTCCCGCTTTCGCTCGATCTCCTGCCAGTCGGCACGCCGGGCGTAGCCGCGGCGGGCGAGGAGCGCGGTGCGCATGGTGTCCTGGTCTTGAGCGCTGACGCAGAGGAAGGGGCGTCCCGTCGACTTCCCGACTCCGACCAGGTGTCCTTCCGCCACCGACAGCATCTCCTCTTCGAGCGCTTCCGTTCGATACCGCGGGTCCACCTGGAAGAACGCGAACCCGCGTCCCTCGCCGTTGAGAACGGCGGCCAGTTCGCCACCCGGCGTCTCCCACAGGAACACGTCCGTCGCGAGGTTCCCATCTCCTAGGTTGAGGATCCCGTGCCACCGCCAGTAGTCGAGACGCGCCGTCTGCCACGAGTGTTCGGTCCGTCCATTCCGCAGGTAGACGTCCCGCAGGAACCCTCGGATGGCCCAGAAATCGTCGTCGTCTCGGTAGGCCCGCATCGCCAGTCTCGTCTGTGCCTTCACCGGTACCGTCCTTCCATACAAGGAGTCTCTTCCGCCCGGCAAGAAGCCGGATGGATGCAATCGACCATCGGGAACAGACGGAGAAGGCCGAAACGCCTCTGGGGGCGGAAACACCCAGAGCGAAACCAGACTTTCGAGGCGACTCGAGCTGACCTGGTCACGGCCTTTCGGTCCGTCGTTCTATGCGGCCAGGCTCACCCGAGTTCATCTCCCCTCGCCGCCTTGGCAAGGCCGGCGGTTCCACGCTGGAATGCGCCGTGCGCGGATCGCTGGCGACGCGGAACGGGCGAAGTATCGGACGCCCGACGGATGCTGTCAAGCTCCGTGCCCCGAGGATGAGGCCGAGTCGAGGGATGCCGGTCCAGACGTCCTACCCCGCCGAGGCCCATCCGATCAGGACACGAATGACCCTGTCGGCGAACTCCAGGTACGGGTTGTCGAGCATCGGCATGAAGTTGTGGAACCCCGGCCGCGGCGTTTCCCCCTCGGGCGGCGGCGCGCCCCACGGGGCCAGAGCTCCCCACGGCCAGACAGCGAGCGTTCCACAGCCCCAGCGCATCGCGTCGGATGACGTGAGGCGCATCGCCTCGATTCGCGCCCGCTGCTCGGGCGTCAGGATCGCCCGGATCGCAGTCGCCGTCGCCGACGCTCCCCGCGTCACTCCCCACGACTGCTCGAGCTGCGCCCGCCACGCCTGCACCAGCGGCAGCAACTGCTGCGCCTGCGTGACAGAGACGGCGAGCTCCGAACCGTTCAGCTGGACGACTCCAAGCAAGAGCACGGGCACGTCATCCGTGCTTGGACGTGCCGCAGCGGCCCAACCCACGCACAACGCGAGACAGGTTGCCGTTACGCAGACTGCACCCCTTGATCCGTTCACGTCGATCTCCTTGTGTACGAAGACCGGAGCGCCTCTCCCGTCGAAGCGCAGCCTCTTCTCGTTGTCTAGTACACAGGATGTCGTGCGGACGTGTCAATCGAGCGTCTCTCGCGTGGCAGAGGTGTGAGCGCGCCCGCGGCGTGGGCGGCGTCCGCCTGCTCCCCTTCGTTGAGCGGCACCCTCCCCTATTGTAGGATGTCCTTCGTAGGAGAGCGGCGTCTTGCGGATTGGTGGGGAGGACAATGGCAAGAAGAGGCACGAAACGGGTTCTCCTTTGGGTGGGATTGGCGGCTCTCGGGAGCGTCCTCGCGGGGTGTTCGCCGTGGTCCCCCGCGAGCACGTTCGAGGTCGCCGTCGTGCCTGCACAGGTTTTCGACCTGGCGCAGGACGCATCGTGCATCTTCCTCATCTCCGTCGCAGAGCTCGGAACCCGCGGTTCCGCGGGTCCGTTCGCGCTGGACGTCGACGCGTCCGCGGGGACGGTCTCCGCGCCATCTGTGCTCGAGAGCGGTCGCGTCGCTGAGGTCCGACTGTGGGCCGGGACTGCGGCGGTCGGCTCGACGATCACGCTCGCGATCACCGCACAGCGGGACGATGAAGCGCATTCGGCGCTCGTGACCGCGACCGTGACCGAGCCGGTCGGCGTCCCCGACGATCGGCTCGAGACCGGCGCGACGATGCGGGACGCCTTCATCCCATGGCTAGCGGACGCCCATCCGGAACTCGGCATCGACGTTGAAACTGTCTGGACAGCGGTTCCGCTACGGCCGCATATCCTCGAGGTCTCCTACTCCATGTTCCTCTGCGAGGAGTGGGAGCTCGTCGTCTGGTGGCACATCATGATTCCCCCGTACGACTGGGCGCGTATGTACCTAAGGCGCCGCACGACGGAGATGGTTCCCTCCTTCGGCGCCGAGATCGCCTCCATCTCGGCGGGCCACGACCCGCAAACGATGATTCCTCCCGAGGAGGTCTGGAGGTAAGCTTCTCCAACGCCAGCGACGGGTGCCCTGGTTCGGATCCCGCATCGCTGGGAGGGGGTGCGAATGACGGATCTCCGACACGTGACGTACTGCGGGCTGTACTGCGGGTTGTGCCTCAACGGTTGCCGCATCCCCCGTCGCGCAGCCGAGCTGCGGGACCTGTTGGGGAAGGTCCACATCGAAGAGTGGGGACCCAACCTGCCGGGCTACGAAGGCTTCCGCGGGTTTCTGGACGAGTTGGCCCGCTTCGAGCCGCGCGCGAGTTGCCGCGAGCAATCGTGCGGCGTTGAAACCTGCGCGATCCGCACCTGCGCCAAGGAAAAGAAGGTGGACGCGTGCCCGTTCTGCGCCGACTACCCGTGCGAGCGAATCCGGACGCTCGCAAAGCGGTACGTGATGCTGATCGGGGACGGCGAGCGCATGTGCGCCGTGGGTCTCGACGCGTGGATCCGGGAGCAGGAAGTGCGCAAGGCGCGCGGCTTCGCCTACGTCGACGTTCGTTACGATACGACTCCCTGAGGAGATGCGCTCGCGGGGCGTCTTGACTCTCGGGCGCGTTTTGGCTACGCCTCGGCCTCGGGAGTTCCAGGGATGGACAGAGGAGCGCTTGTCACGTCGGCCTCCTCGCCCTACGCTGACGTCCATGACGCAAGTGCCGAACGGAGGCTCCGCCGTCAGCCCCGCGATCGTGGTTCTCTGCGCCGTTCTCGGCTACACGCTCGGTTCTCTCCCCTTCTCCGTGTGGCTCGTGCGATGGCGACTTCGGCGCGACGTTCGCGCGAGTGGAGACGGGAATCCCGGAGCCGTCAACGCATGGAAGGCGGGGGGATGGCGCATCGGGATCGGAACCCTGTTCCTTGACGTGGCGAAGGCCGCCGTCGCTCCCGCACTCGGGCGGTGGCTGTGGGGGATCAGCGGCTGGTCCCTGCTCCCCGTCGCGGTTCTTCCGGTCCTCGGACACGCGACGTCGCCGTGGCTGCGGTTCCGCGGTGGGAAGGGCATCGCCTGCACATTCGGAGTCTGGAGCGCACTCACCCTGTGGCTGGTGCCCACGACGTTCGGGCTGGCCCTTACCGTCCTTCTTCCATTCCAGTCGGTGGCCGCGTGGACGGTGCTCGCGGCCTCGACGGTCACCGTCGCCGTCCTCGTCGCCCTTCACGCCGAGCCGGCGTTGATCGTAGCCTTTCTGCTGAACGCTGGGCTCCTCGCGTGGACGCACCGCAGGGATCTCCATTCTCCGCCTCGGTTCGCGTGGCCGTCGCGAAGGAGGCCGTAGGTGTTGCTCGTCGGGCATGAAGCCAGTCTCGTCGTCTTCCTCACCATCCTGGTGCTCTTCTCGGCCTCGAATCTCCTCGGCCTGCGCCGCCTCGGAAGCCGCCGGCATCGAGCGGCGCGCGGCGCGTTCGACGCCCTCCCCATCTCCGTGCTCGTTCCGGCGCGCAACGAAGAGCGGAACCTGGCCGCTTGTCTCGAGTCCCTGCTCTCGCAGGACTACCCCGCATTCGAAGTGATCGTCCTCGACGACGGATCGGCGGATCGGACGGCGGAGATCGCCCGGGACATCGCCGCGGAAGGGCGGGTCCAGGTGCTCACCGGAGCCCCCCTCCCCAGCGGATGGGTCGGAAAGAACTGGGCATGCCACCAGCTCGCCGCGGCGGCCTCGGGCCGGCTCCTCGTGTTCGTCGACGCCGACACCCGTCATCATCCAAGGACCCTGTCCGACGCCGTCGCGGCGCTGCAGGGCGAAGGCGTCGACTTCCTGAGCGTCCTGTCGCGACAGGAGGCCCGCACATGGGCCGAGCGCTTGGTCGTCCCATTGGTTCCGTGGAGCCAGCACACGTTCTTTCCGATCGCCCTTCTGCGGCGCCTGCGCCGCCCGGCCTTGGCCACGGCGGTAGGCCAGTTCATGTTATTCCGGCGCGAGGCCTACGACGCCGTCGGCGGGTACGAGCGGGTGCGCGGCTCGGCGGTCGACGACTGGGACCTTGCGCGCGCCGTCGTCGCCGAAGGACTTCGCTGGACGCTCTGCGACGGGGCGACGCGCATCACGACGCGGATGTACCGGTCCTTCGGCGAGACCGTCAACGGATTCTCCAAGAACCTGTACGCGCGGTTCGGCTACTCCCTGCCGGGTTTCGCCTTCGTGTGGACGTGGCTCCTCTGGCTCACGTGGCAGCCGCCTATCCTTCTCGTTCTCTACGCCCTCGGGGTGAGTTGGGTTCCGGCGGCGGCGGTCCCGTACGCGGCCGCCGCCACGGGGCTGATGGCGGCAACTTGGGCCGTCAGCGACCTCAGGTTTCGCGCCGCTCCCGGGCACACCCTCGTCTATCCGTTGACTGTTCTCGCGGTCTTCGCGATCGCCGTTCGCTCCGTGGTATGGAGAGCCCTCGGAAGAGGGGTCTGGAAGGACCGCCCGTTGGAGCCGCCCCCCCGCTCGCGTGCTCTCCGCGGAAGGCCTCGGGGCTTGAGGACGGGACCGCGCTAGAGGTCAAACAGCCGGTCGGCCGATCCCCGCAGGGCCGCGCAGTCCATCGCCGCGTCCACGCGGCGAGCACGGAAGAAACTGTGCTCCGGCACAGGATCGGGTCGCGCCGCCGCCCCGCCGAGGAAGATGGGACTCGACGCCCCGAGAACGGACTGCTCGCTCGTCCACTCGACAAGACCGTCGATCGCGTCCGGCGAACTCACCACGCCCACAAGTCTTGAGCGGTCGCGCTGAACGACGTACACCTCGCCGCCGATGAGTCCCATCACGACGATACGCACCGTCAGCCCGGGTTTCCCGTCTCCATCCTGGTCGACGACGCGCGGGTCATCAACCTCCGTCGGTAGGGGATCGTTCTCGGGATCGACCAGTTGTGCGCCGTTCACGGACGTCGTCCACGGTCTCTCGAAGCGGGCTCCGACCTCGCTCGACTCGAGCGTCGCCGTCCACTCCGCGGCGCGCATCGACAGGACGAACGCCTCCGGGATCTCCATCGCCACGAGCGAAGTCCCGTAATCGATCTTGGTGAAGCAGGCGGTCTCCACTCCGCTCGCGGC
>JAQTVA010000207.1 GCA_028707055.1 Candidatus Bipolaricaulis sp.
AGTCCCTCGACCACGACGGCTTCGCCGGCTGCCCAGCCGTCGCCGGGGCCGGAGGCCGCAGCGCAACCTATCTCCGAACCGGTGTTCCTAGCGCCCGGTCAGGTTCTCGCCTGGAAGCGCGGCGGGACCACCTCGAGCCTGTGCGACCGCCTGACGATCTACGCCGACGGGCGTGCCGTGGCCACCACCTGCCAAGGGCAGACCGACGTGGAGCGCGGAAGCCTTATGCTGAGCGACGCGCAGCGAAACCAGCTCAACGAGTGGTTGCGGGCGCTGAAGCAGCTCGATGTCGAGGACGCAGGAAGCGTCAGCGGAACCGCGGTTCCAAGCCGCGTGGCGATCGCCGGCTCCGGCAGCCGGGATGCGTCACCCTCCGATCTCGCGGCGCTTCGCGGGTTTGCCGCGGCGTTGTTCGAGCAGGCCGTCCGCCTGGGCCTCTCCGCGCCGGCTCCTTCGGCACCGTAGGCGAGTCCGTCAGACGACTCCCTCGCACCACATGTCGCCCAGCGGCCGTTACGCCGCTCCTCTGCCGTCGCTACACGCCCTCCGCCGCGTGTTATGCTGTCCGTCGTGGCTCGCGGGAGGACGGTACGGAGCAGCTGCCGAGGGACGGACGATGATCCGCGCGCTTGTGTTTGATTTCGACGGCCTGATTCTGGATACGGAAACCCCTCTCCAGCGCTCCTGGGAGGAGATCTACGTCGAGTTCGGGCTGACGGTTCCCCCTTCACAATGGGCATCCCTTCTCGGCGCCGCCGCGGACCCTCCCGAGGCCTACGACCTGTTGGAGAAGCACCTCCGACGCCCGCTTGACCGCCAGGCCGTCCGCCGGCAGCGGATGGAGCGCGAAGAGGAGCTGCTGGCTCTGGAGACGATCCTGCCGGGCGTTCGGGAGTTGATCGGCGAGGCGAGGTCCCGTGGATTGAGGCTGGCCGTCGCGTCGAGCTCCGACCGGGCGTGGGTCGAGCGCCACCTTCGCAAGTTCGACCTCTTGGCAACCTTCGATGCGTTGCTGTGCGCGGAAGATGTCGCCCTCACAAAACCCGACCCGGCCTTGTACGCGGCAGCCCTCCTCGCCCTCGGGGTTCGGGCCGACGAGGCGATCGCGTTCGAAGACTCGGTCCATGGAGCGGAGGCCGCACGTCGAGCCGGGCTGTTCACCGTCGTCGTCCCCAACCGCGTCACCCGCCACACGACCTTCCCGAACGCCGATCTTGTCGTCGGTTCCATCGCCGAGTGCTCCCTGGAGGAGTACATCGCCGCGGCGGATCGGCGCACGCGCCGCCCGCCGTGCTAGGCGGAACTCTTCCGGCGGCTATAATGGGCGGCGGGAGGGCAAGCGACATGAAACGTTCCATACAATGGGCAGGGTTGGTGGCGATGATTGGGATCTCCCTTCTGATGTTGGGAGGCTGCAAGCTGTTCAACGTGGATCCTGTGGCGAACTTCAGCTGGATTCCGTCCGATCCCATCGCAAGGGCTGTCGTGCAGTTTACCGACGATTCGACCGATGAGGGAGGCCTGTTCGGCGGTGGTGGAGTCATAACCTGGGATTGGGACTTCGGCGACTCTGTTTCGTCGTCGTCCAAGGATCCACAGCACACCTACGGCAAGTCCGGCACGTACACCGTACGGCTCACCGTGACTGACGGAAGCGGCGCCATGTCTACGAAGTCAAAGAGCATCACCATCAGCCCGAGCCTCGATGGCACGTGGCGAGGAACGTGGGACAACGGTGCAGCATTCCTGGACATGACCCTCGATCTCAACCAGTCCGCAACCGGCGGAATCGGTGGCGTCTTGTATATTGTGACTCAGGCGTTCCCGCTCAATGCCGCTTCGTTGGCAGGTAGCCAGGTCAGCATCAGTCTGCTGAACGGACTCATCATGCAGGGCACCCTGAGCGCAGATGAGCGGAGCATGAGCGGTCAATGGTCCTTCCAGGGAACCCCGGGCTGGACCTGGAGCGCTTCGCTCCAGAACTAATCGGCAGAGCGCTGAACAAGACACCCACTCCGGAGAGCCGCAGCCTGCGAAAGGGGACCGCAAGGCTGCGGTCTTTCTCTGTCTCCGAGGTGTTTGAAGGGGGAGGCATGGCGAACATCGAGCGCGTTGAGTTGGCCCCCGGATACTCGATCTCCCGAGTAATCAAGGGTTCGTGGCAACTTGCCGGCGGCCACGGCGCTGTGGACGCGGCCAACGCGCACGATGACATGCGCCGCTTCGTCGACGCCGGGATCACGACCTTCGACTGCGCCGACATCTACACCGGGGTCGAGGAGATGATCGGCCGCTTCCTCCGTCAGTCGCAGCACGCGATGCGGGCGGGTGAGATGCCGCCGGTCGAGGTCCACACGAAGTGCGTTCCCGACCTCGATCGCCTCCCACAACTGCGAAGGGCCGACGTCGAAGCCACCGTCGACCGGTCGCTCTGCCGCCTCGGCGTCGAGCGTCTCGACCTCGTCCAACTTCACTGGTGGGACTACGACATCCACGGCTACGTCGACGCGGCGGGGTGGCTCCACGCCCTCGAGAAGCAGGGCAAGATCCGACACCTCGGCGTGACGAACTTCGACGCAGAGCACCTCCTGGAGATCGTTCGCGAAGGGATCCCCATCGTGTCGAATCAGGTGCAGTACTCGGTGCTCGATCGCCGTCCCGAGCCTAGCCTCTCCGCCGTCTGCCGCGAACACGGCATTTCGCT
>JAQTVA010000208.1 GCA_028707055.1 Candidatus Bipolaricaulis sp.
CCCACTACGTTGCGTTCGTCATCGCGGCGACGCTCGGCTCGATGGGCCTTGGGGCGATCATCGCCCTCGTCGTCCGCCAGCCGTCGAGCGCTTCGAGCCTGGCCAACGTCCTGTCGATGCTCATGATGTTTGGATCCGGCGTCTACTTCCCCATTGAGGTCATGCCACGCTTTCTGCAGGTGGCCAGCTACGCAATGCCGCTCCGGCACATGGCGGACGCCGCGCGCTACGCCGTGGGCGTCATGGACATGAGCGAGCCGCGGTTCTGGGCTATCTGCGGGTCGCTCCTTGCGGCCGGTCTCCTGCTCCTACCGGGGCTCGCGCGCTACATCGTGCGCGCCGATCGCCGCTAACGACGGACGGACGTCATCCGAGCCCGAGCAGACTCACCACGCCGAGGCTCGCCAGGAGAACGAGGACGCCCGCGACGACGACGCCGAGCGCGAGAAGCCACGCCGCGCGCCCCAACGGGATCCCGAGGAGGTGGGCCAGCACGGCGCCCGTCCACGCTCCCGTTCCGGGAAGGGGCACGGCGACGAGGAGAATGAGCCCCGCGGCGCCGAGCCTCTCCACACGCTTCCCGTGCCGACGGGTCCGCGCGAAGAGCCAATCGAGGAACCGGTCGATCCAATGCACTCGGCGCAGGACTGGCTCGGCGAAATGGAGGAGGAAGAGGGCGAGGGGGATGACGGCCAGATTCGACAGCGCTGCCACAGCGGCCGCGAGGAAGGGATCCGCCCCACGCGCGATGGCGTAAGGCAGGCCGCCCCGTAGTTCGGAGATCGGGGCAGCCGACAGGAGGACGCAGAGAGCCCAGTCAGCGGCGCGCATGGCGGAATTGTAGTGCCCGAGCGGGACGCGTGGTAGGCGCTGCGCATCGCTTCTATAATCGGCGGCCAGGAGGTGGAGCATGCGACTGTACAACACCCTGACAAGAAGCCTCGATCCGTTCGCTCCGCAGGACGGCAGCACGGTGGGGATGTACGTCTGTGGCCCCACCGTCTACGACCACCTGCACATCGGCAACGTGCGCCCGGTGCTCGTGTTCAACGCCTTCCGGCGGTATCTGGAGCGGTTCCACGGATGGCGGGTCGTGTACGTTCAGAACGTGACGGACGTCGACGACAAGCTGATTCAACGCGCGGCCGAGACCGGCGAATCGGTTCCGGCGCTCGCCCGAAAGTACACGGATGCCTACTTCGCTCTCCTCGACGCCCTCGGCGTCGATCGCCCTTCGGCGAGCCCCCGGGCGACGGAGCACATCGAGGAGATGATCGAGCTCATCTCCTGCATGGTGAAGACCGGAGCGGCCTACGTGCGGGACGGGGACGTGTACTTCCGCGTCTCGAGAGACGACGAGTATGGATGCCTCTCCGGCCGGAGCCTCGAGGACCAGGAAGCCGGGTCCCGCGTCGAGGTCTCAGATCGGAAGGAGAACGCCCTCGACTTCACGCTGTGGAAGGCGGCGAAGCCGGGCGAACCGGAGTGGCCCTCGCCGTGGGGCAACGGCCGCCCCGGCTGGCACACGGAGTGCGTGGTGATGTCCCGGAAGCACCTCGGCGAGCGGCTCGACATCCACGCCGGCGGGAACGACCTCGTGTTCCCGCACCACGAGAACGAAATCGCCCAAGCGAGGGCCACGAGCGACAAGCCGTTCTTCCGATTCTGGCTGCACAACGGCATGCTGCACATGGGAGAGCAGGAGATGCACAAGTCGCTCGGCAACTTTCGCTATGCCTACGAGATCCTTGAGAAACATGCGGCGGAGACGGTGTGGTACTTCTACCTGTCCCGCCACTATCGCAAGCCTCTCGACTTCTCCGAGGAGGGGTTGGAGGGGGCTGCGGCCGCCGTGGGACGCGTGCGACGTCTCCTGGACGATGTCGATGCGGAGCTGCGCGGCAGCGCCGCCGAGCCTGGAACCGCGGGGCGGGAGTTCCTCGACCGCCTTGGAGCGTTCCGCGAGCGGTACGTGCAAGCCATGGATGATGACTTCAACACCGTGGGCGGTCTCGGCGTCATCCAGGAGTTGGTGAACGAGATCAACCGCTTCCGCGCCGAGGCGAGGGATGACGACCGTTGCGCCCTTCGCGCTGCCGCCGAGCTCGTCCGCGAACTGGGCTACCCCCTCGGCCTCTTCCAGCCGCACGTCCAAACCGGCCGGGATTCCGAGGCGGAGCTGATCGCCCTGTTGATCGAGCTGCGCGCCGAGCTGCGCGCCCGCAAGGAGTTCGCCCTGGGAGATCGGATTCGGGACCGCCTCGCAGAGATCGGGATTGTGCTCAAGGATACGGCGCAGGGAACGATCTGGAAGAGCGAAGCCCCCTAGCCGCTCGGCACGGTTCCCGCTGCGATCCACGACTCGAGGATCGTGCGCGCCTGCGTCAGGTCGACCGCCTCCCGGTAGGCTACTTCGGCGGGAATATGCGGTCGCATCCACTCTGGAAGGCCGACGAGGAGGATCTTGGCGAGGCCGGCGCCGTGGGCCGCTACGGCGTCGAGGTGCGTGTCGCCGACGGCCACGGCCTCGTCCGGGCGAAGGCCGAGGCGAGCCAACGGGAGCAGGAAGGCCTTGGGATCGGGCTTCATCGCCCCGTCGTCGCGCGTCATCACGAGGTCGAACGGGAGCGGGTGACGCGCGAGAACGGTGTCGGTGCTTTCGCGGGAGTTGTTCGTCACGAGCAC
>JAQTVA010000040.1 GCA_028707055.1 Candidatus Bipolaricaulis sp.
GGTCAAGGCGAGGCCCAGGGTGGCGATCCCGGCCGCGAGGGTGACGAGCGCTACGACAGTCCACCTCATTCGTGCCTCCTTCCTCCGTCACGCTCGTGCCGGGCTCGGTGGAGCGCGGCGGCGAGGGGCTCCTCCGTATCCCAGGCCAGCACCCGCACGCCCTTGGATCGCATCTGACGGACGACTGCGCTGCGGCGGAGTTCTCGGATGCGTAGCGCGAGTTCGAGCGCGTCGTCCGCCGGCTCCGCCGACGCCTGCAGCTTTTCGCTGTGGACGTGGAGGACGAGCACGGAGTAACCACGCGCCGCGAGTTGGATCGGCACGCGGTAGTCGTCGTCGCGGGGCAGGGAGGAAAGCAGAATCAGCTGCGACCCCGACGGGAAGATCGACATCGGGATGTTCGCGAGATCCTCGAAGGCGAAGCTGCGAACGGGCTTCGCCCGGATGATCGAGGCCAGGATCCGTTCGAGGTGAAAGCGGCCCCCCGCCGGCTGAATCCAGTCGACCGTCTGGCCGTAGAGGAGGAAGCCGACGCGGTTTCCGGACCGGATCAGGTGATTGGCGAGGCTGGCGGCGGCGCGACACGCCGCCTCGAAGGTGCCACGAGCGCCGACTTCCACGTGCGCCTGGGCGCGGACATCGAGGACGATGATGACGTCGGCCATCCGCTCCTGTTCATACTCATTGACGACGAGGCGATCGGTGCGCGCGAGGGCGCGCCAGTTGATCCTGCGGATGTCGTCGCCGGGCACGTAGCCGCGGCATCCGAAGAAGTCGACGCCGGGGCCGGCCGCCCGAGCCATGATCGATCCGGCGAAGGCGTGGGTCCGGCGCGGCGTGAGAGAGAGCGGCGGGAGCTTCTCGATCTCCGGGATGGCGGAAACATAGGTCGAGCAAACGAAGTCATGCTCTTGGAAGACCAGTCCACTCCACGCCCACGAGACCACGGTCACTTGATCTTGAAGATGGAGGCCCCGCCGGGGCCGGAGGGTGTACGAGAGGCGAACGTCCTCGTTGCGGGCGATCGGCCCGAGATACGCCGCGCTCCCGTCACACGGCGGCTCGTCGTCGGGAGTCTTGTCGAGGACTCCGATGAGCGGCCAAGGGATCCCGCAGTTCGTAATGGTGAGCTGAACCTGCACGTCGTCTCCGGAGCACACGCGGTGCGTGGAGGGCGTCCGCGTGATGTCGAGCTCCGGGCGCCGCAGGCGCAGACGGATCGTCAGAAGAGCCCCCGCGTACGCAAGGATGGGGATGGCCGCCATGAACAGCCCGGCACGGCGAAGGACGAGGGCGGCCACGACGATCCCGACGCTCAGACACGCGGCAATGGGGTAGCGGGGGTCGGACATGACCCTACGAGACCTTTGGAACCGGCGTAGACTCCACGATTCCGGCAATCACGTCGCTCGTCGACGCCTGCCGGCTCCAGAACTCCGGCCGCAAGATCAGCCGGTGGGCCAGGGCGGGAACAGCGAAGCGCTTGACGTCATCGGGGAGCACGTAGTCGCGTCCGTAGAGAGCCGCCCACGCCCGGGACAGCTTGAACAGCGCCAACGATCCCCGGGGACTCGCTCCGACGTAGACGCTCGAGTGCTTCCGCGTGCGACCGACGAGCGAGACGATGTAGGTGCGCAGATCCTCGTCGACGACGACTCCCTCGACGGCGCGCTGCATCTCGAGGAGCTCCTCGGCGGACGAGACGGCGTCGAGGCGAACCTCCTCCTCCTTGCGGTCGGCGCGCCGACGGAGGATCTCCGCTTCCTCCGCCGGCTCCGGGTAGCCGACGGTCAGGCGAACCATGAACCGGTCGAGTTGTGCCTCCGGAAGGGGAAAGGTTCCCTCGTACTCGATCGGGTTCTGCGTGGCCAGAACGACGAACGGCCTCGGCAGCGGCCGAGTCTCTCCCGTGATCGAGACCTGGAGCTCCTGCATGGCCTCGAGGAGCGCGGACTGCGTCTTCGGCGTGGCGCGGTTCACCTCGTCGGCGAGGATGACGTGCGCGAAGATCGGGCCGGGAGCGAGGACGAACTCGCTTCGAGCACGGTCGTACACGTGGGATCCGGTGATGTCGCTCGGCAGGAGGTCCGGGGTGAACTGGATGCGGTGGAAGTCGACTCCGAGGGCGCTGGCGAAGCTCCGGGCGATCAGCGTCTTCGCGAGTCCGGGGTTGTCCTCGAAGAGGACGTGCCCGCCGGCGAGGATCGTCGCCATGACTTCCATGAGCACGTCGTACTTCCCGATCACCGCTCGGCCGACTTCCTCCACGATCCGCTGCGTCGTCCGCTCCACCTGGCCCATGGGGATCATCCGCTACGCCTCCTCGCTCTCGCGTTCGAGAAACGCGACCGTTCTTCGTAGGTACGAGTCGAATTGGGAATGGGGCACGGCTCCGGGGTCCTCCCGCTCAAGGAATCGTGCGATGTCCGGCTCAAGCTTGCGGCAATGCTCGCGGAACGTGGCCCACGCATCCTCTTCCGGCAGCTCGAAGCGCTGGGCGACGATGCGTACGGCCAAGCGCACGAGTTGACTCATCACCCGGGACCGCGCCAGAGGACTCGACCGCGACGCGCGGATCGCGTCGGCGAGGAACGCCAGGGTGCCCGCGGAGGGGTCTTCGGCCTGGGGTGTGGCTCTCGGCACCCAGTTTGGGCGCAGCCGGTTCGCGAGGTACAGCAGGGCGGGGAACGCGAACACAAGGGGGATGAACCAGAGCACGATCTGGGGAAGCACCGCCACGGCCTCCCAGAGGCGGGCTCCGTGGCGCATCGGAATGGAAAGGGCGTAGAGGACAAGCAGGAGGAGGGCGCCCAGCGCGACGGCGAGGTAGAGGCCTTCTCCCTTCGTGCGCCTCACAATGCCGTCCCCGGTGCGGAGTGCGCCGTCGCGATCGTGGTCAAGCAGCGCAATGCCTCCGCGGCCAGCGTGTCCTCCGGACGATGGCCGTAGTGCACCTGTTCGAAGAGGTCGGAGAGCTGGCCGATGGCCGTGCCGCTCAGCCCGTTACCGGCCAGGGCGCGCACGAACTCGCGCGGCGTGAGGCAGGAAGGATCGACCCGGGAGCGCTCGGCGAGGGTCCGAAGCATCTCACGGTAGCACTGCTCGACCACGCCTCGTGGGTCGCGGCCGAGCCGCAGCTCCGCGACGGCGGCTCGCACCGGGGCGAGGATCTCTGCGGCGAGTTCCTCTTCGCCTCCCGGTCGACGTCGCCTCCGCAACACCACGAGCGCGAACGCGGCGACGGCACACGCAACCGTCGCGAGCACACCGGCGATCACGAGGACGGCGGACTCGACGCCTCGTCCTGTCTCCGCCTGTCCAGTTCCAAGAAGCTCGTCGACCGCCTGGTAATCGGCCGGTTGACGCTCCTCGCTCAGAGACAGGGGGGAGTGCACCACCGGCGATGCTTCGGGATCGCTCTCGTCCGCGAACGGGTTGACCTGGTAGATGATGATTGCGGTCGTGACGCCGAGGATGGAGAAAGCCATCAGGACGGCCGGCCAGCGTCCACCCTTCCGTCGGAATCCGCCCGCGCGCGCGGCGTTCTTCCGGAGGTAGAGAATCAGGAAAAGCACGGCGGAGCCAAGGATCCCGAAGGCGATGACCCAGTCGATCGGTCGCAGAGGCTGCGTGATGCCGTCGCCGCTCGCGTCGTACGGCTGGGGAGCCGGGAGCGTCTCGTCGAACGGGCGTCCAGACGTGAACGTCACCCGCTCCACGCCCGCCGCGAACAGCACCGCGAGGACGAAGAGCCCCGCGAGCAGCGCGAGGGAGAGCGGGACGACGCGGCGTTTCATGCCATGCGGGATACCTCGATCCCCAGTTCCGCAAGCTGCTTCGGGGCTGCCGGCATGGGAGCCTCCGTCAGCGGGCACATTCCGTTGGCGGTCTTCGGGAACGCAATCACGTCCCGAAGGGACTGCTCGCGGGCCATCAGCATGACCAACCGGTCCATCCCGAGGGCGAAGCCGGCGTGCGGTGGCGCTCCATACTCGAGGGCGTCGAGGAACCACCCGAACCGCAGCCGCGCGTCTTCCTCCGAGAGACCGACGAGCCGGAACACCCGCTCTTGGAGCGCCCGGGAGTGGATTCGGATGCTTCCGCTCCCGAGTTCGGTCCCGTTCAGGACGAGATCGTACGCGTTCGACCCGATGTGAAGAGGATCGGTTTCGAGGCGCTCGATCTCGTCTTCGTGCGGGGATGTGAACATGTGATGCGCACTCGTAAGGTGGCCTTCCTCGTCCAGTTCGAACAGTGGGAAGTCGGTCACCCAGAGGAACTTCCACGCGTCCGCGGCCAGCGACTCCTGGCGCGCCACGGCGAGCCGAAGTTCGCCCAACGGCTTCTCGATCCCCGTTCCCGCAAGGAGGAGGATCAGGTCACCGGGCGCCGCGCCGAACGCGTCGACGATGTCACGGAGTTCTTGCTCGGAGAGGTTCTTGGCGGCCGGCGACGTGACCGTGTCTTCGATCTTGAGCCACACAAGTCCCTTCGCGCCAGCGCCGACGGCGACCGTCTGCAGGCGGTCAAGGACCGCGCGCGAGTACCCACTGCATCCCTGGACGAGCAGACCGGCTACCTTTCCTCCGGCATGGACGGCGTCCGAGAAGACGCGGAACCCCGACTCGCCGACGCGAGGGGACACATCCACGATTTCCATTCCGAACCGCATGTCCGGCTTGTCGATCCCAAAGCGCGCGATCGCGTCGGCGTGGGCGATTCGCGGGAAGGGGGCCTCGAGCTCGACGCCGAGCACCTCGCGGAAGACTCGGACCACAGCGCCCTCGAGAAGATCGAAGATCTCTTCTCTCCCTGACGGGAACGAGATCTCGAGGTCGAGTTGCGTGAACTCGGGCTGTCGATCGGCCCGGAGATCCTCGTCGCGGAAGCACTTGACAAGCTGGAAGTAGCGATCCACCCCACCCACCATGAACAGCTGTTTGAACAGCTGCGGAGATTGGGGAAGTGCGTAGAACGAGCCCCTGTGCATGCGGCTGGGCACGAGAAAGTCGCGAGCCCCTTCCGGGGTCGACTTGGTCAGGAAGGGCGTGTCGATCTCGAGGAAGCCCTGTTCGGTGAAGTACGCGCGGGTGGCCTGGAAGGTCCGGTGCCGCAGTTCGAGCGCCTTCTGCACCCGCTCGCGGCGCAGGTCCACGTAGCGGTACTTGAGGCGCGTGTCCTCTGTGGTGTCCGTGCCGTCCCCGTCGACCAGGAAGGGCGGGGTCTTCGAACGATTGAGGATCTTGAGTTCGTCGACGTGGATCTCGATCTCGCCGGTGGGCATCTCGGGATTGATGTTTCCCGCCGAGCGTCTCGCCACCGTTCCTCGGACGGCGACGACGTCCTCGCGGTTGAGCGTATGCGCTTCACGAAGTGCGTCATCGTCGCTGCCGAACAGGAGTTGAACGAGCCCGGTGCGATCGCGAAGGTCGGCGAAAGTGATCCTGCCGAGATCACGGCGGCGGTTGACCCAGCCCGCCAGCCGAACCGATTCCCCGACGTTCGCCGCTGTCAGGCGGCCGCAATACGTTGTCCGCATGATCGTCGACCTCCAAACCGTCTCGCGAGGCGCCGATTATAGCCCTCGGACGAGGGTGCGGCATCGCTCGACGGGTCAGGCTTTAGGCGTCCGCGAGGGTTCCCTTGAAGAAACGACGCTCCATGTTCCGTTCCCAGTCGGTGAAGTCGCCTTCCTCCGCGTCGGACGCGATGTGGGTCTTGATCATGTTGAGCTTGGCGGAGAGGTTGTCGAAGTGGTAGACGGCGACAGCCTCGGACACCTTCGGGACCATGGCCGCGGCGTACTCGAGCTCTCCGTGGTGGGAGATCAGGATGTGCTCGAGCAGGAGGGGCAACCGCGGATCCGGCCACGTGAGCGTCGCCGCGACCGCGCGCACCATGTCGCGGCCGAGGAGGAGATGCCCGATCAGTTGACCCTCCAAGCTGTAGCGGGGGGCGATGGGATTCTCGAGCTCGAGGAGTTTCCCCACGTCGTGGAGGATGGCCCCGGATATGGCGAGCCCTCGCCGCATCCCCAGCGATGGTTGGTCGTCGGCGAAGCGGGCGACCCCTTGGGCCACTTCGAGGGTGTGTTCGAGCAATCCGCCAAGGTACGCGTGGTGGTTCGAGACGGCGGCGGGCGCTTGGCGGAAGGCGTCCGCGTGCTCGCGAAGCAGCGACTCGGTGAGCACGCGGAGCGGGTCGGGCTCGATGCTGGACGCCAGGGTGAGGAGGTGGGACCACATCTCCTCGATGTCATGCTCCGACGTGGGGACGAGGAGAGTGGGGTCGAAGCCCGGGAGCTTCCCTCCATCCTGCTCTTCCTGGGTGAGGCGGCGAATCGACTCAATGATGAGCTGCAGGGCGTTGCGGTACGTTTCGACGCGTGCCTGCGCGAAGACGAAGTCCCCCTCCTCGAACTGGCTCGCGTAGCGCTGCGTGGCGTCGGCCCAGGCCCGCGCCTGCACGACGCCCGTGCGATCGGCGAGGAGGATTTCGAGGTATGGATCTCCGGTTCGCGTCGATCGCTGGGTCTTCTTCTTGACGAGGAAGCACTGGCCGACGCGCGCTCCTTCGCGAAGGTCGGCGACAGGGATATGAATGAGATGGTACGGGATGTCTCCCCGGACCCGGTCGGAGAAGCGCTCGGTCGACATGGTGTCCTTTCCCGCGGGCTGCGATCGCCGAAGTGTAGAGAGGGAGGGGGCGCGAAATCAACTCCCTGCGTCGCCCGGCACGCCCTTCCGCGGGTGAGGGATGAAGGAACACGGCGACCCCGAGGGGGCCGCCGTGGCACGCACTGGGAGGCGACGTTGAGAAGGAGGCTAGCTGTCGCACGTCGCCGGCGCCGGCGCCGGTACGAGCGGATGGGAGACGAGGGGGTAGCTGTCGGTGTCGCCATCGCTATCGATGCGATACGGGGTGTCCCAGATCCCATCCTCGTTCGCGTCGATGGCCTTGTAGTCACTCCAGTAGTTCCCTTGCGTGTCGCTGTTCCAGATGTTGGGTTCGTCCGAGTAGGCGTTGTGGAGGTTGGACACGAAAGCGTTCATCAGGATGCGGTTGCCCGTCGACGCCAGGTTGAGGTAGGTCCCCATGTGCGACGCCTGGATCAGGTTCCCCGTGATTTCGTTCCGATTCGATGCGTCGAGCCAGAGGGCGGTGTCGTTTCGGTCAAAAACATTGTACAGGATCTGGTTCTCGTTCGAGAAGAAGAGGTGCACGCCGTCCGTATTCGTGTCGAAAACACAGTCCGAGATCCGGATAAACGTGGAGTAGTTGACCGCAATGCCGACCCAGTTGGCGTTCAGGAGGCATCCCTCGACCCGGCCGTTCCGGACGTAGCTCAGGGAGACACCAGCCCTCATCGCTCCGGTGACCTCGACGTCCCGGATGACGAAGTACCGAGTGGTGCCGTGGACGCGGATGCCGTAAGCGTCATATCCCGCGTCGATCCGCCAGCCTTGAATGACGTAGGGGTCTACGGGAGTTCCGGATCCGGAGCACACGCCATTCTGCGGCGTGAACTCGTAGTCGTTGGTGATCATGATCGCGGCGTGCTCCGCCCGCTCGGGGCCCGCGACGCCGCAGACGCAGACAGCGACTCCTGCAAGCAGAATGAGGACGCAGACCAACGCACCGTGCTTCATTGCGAATCACTCCTTTGAACGATCCTCCCCAAACGTGCGACGTGATGATACTCGCTTGAACACCGTATATGAAGCCAATCGTACGTCGAGGAGGCGACGTTTTTCCCGTCACACGACGGGTCGGCGACGCCGGAGGAGCTGCCAAAGCGTTACGGGAACGCCTTTCTTGCGGAACAGGAACACCAGGAGGAGCCCGGCGGCGAAGCCGCCGATGTGGGCGAACCACGCCGTTCCGCCCGTGCCGGCGGTCGATGCCAGGCCGTTGACGATCTGGAGGAGGAACCACAGGCCGAGCAGGATGACCGCGGGCAGCGCGACCAGGCGCAAGAAGAAGAAGAGGGGGATGAGCGTCACGATTCGGGAGAACGGGAAGAGCATGAGGTACGCGGCTAGAACCCCGGCGATGGCACCGGAGGCGCCGATCATCGGCAGCGAGCCGGAAGGGTCGACCGCAACCTGGAGGGCGGCGGCCGCGACGGCGCACAGGAGGTAGAAGGCGAGGAAGCGGGCGGGGCCCATCGCGTCTTCGACGTTGTCCCCAAAGATCCAGAGGTACAGCATGTTCCCGAGCAGGTGGAGCAGTCCGCCGTGAAGGAAGATCGAGGTCAGGAGCGTGAGCCAAAGAGGAACGGGAAGGGTGGGCGGGAGGTCGCGTCCGCCGAGGAGTTCGCCGGGGATGAGGGCGAATCGCGCGACGAACTCGTTCGCCGCGGAGACCGGATACTGCGCTGGGTCGCCGCCGGCAGACACGTAGAGCCGATACGCGGTCTCGCTGAAAGCAGGAGGAGGAAGGAGCCGGGCGTCGAGCCACGGCTCGAGATCGTTCAGCGTGGAAGGACGGGTTCCGAGATACCCCTGATAGAGGAACACGAGAAGGTTGAGGACGATGAGCGACACGGTGACGACCGGGAAGCGGCGACTTCGCAGGGTGTCGCGGATCGGGATCATGGGGCGATGGTAGCGAGGGGAGGCCGGCGGGACAACGGTTGACCTCTTCCAGGCCGCGACTACACTTTCCGGTTGCGGAAGGAGGCGGCATGAAGCTGCTGAAGCAACTGACACAGGCGACGGGAGTTCCCGGATACGAGGGGCCGGTGCGGCGGGTGATCGCCGACGCGATCGCTCCGCACGTCGATGAGGTGGAGGTCGACGCCCTGGGAAACGTCATTGCGCACAAGGCCGGGAAGGGACCCGTTGTTGCGATCGCCGGGCACATGGACGAGATCGGTTTCCTCGTCTCTCACATCGAGGATGGATCCGGGTTCCTTCGGATCCAGCCGCTCGGGGGCTTCGATCCGGTGACGCTCGTGGCCCAGCGTGTCGATGTGCACGCGAAGGGTGGGGATCTCGTGGGATGCATCGGCCGAAAGCCGATCCACATCCTGACCGACGACGAAAAGAAGAAGCCGATCGACATGGCCGACCTGTTTGTCGACGTCGGACTGCCTGGAGACGCGGTCGCCAAGAAGGTCGCCGTGGGCGACATCGTCACGATGCATCAGGAGTTCTTGGCCTACGGCGACGTCGTATCCGGAAAGGCGATCGACGATCGCCTCGGGGTCTACGTAGCCATCGAGGCGCTCAAGCGCGCGAAGAAGACCGCGTGCGACCTCTACGTCGTGGCCACAGCGCAGGAGGAGGTCGGAGTGCGCGGCGCTCAGGTCGCCGGTCACCGGATCGCTCCCGACATCTCCATTGCCCTTGACGTATGCATCGCCGCCGACATGCCGGGCGTGGCGGAGAAGGATCAGATCTCGCGGCTGCGGGGCGGAGTCGCCATCTCCCTCAAGGACGCCCGCTCGATCTCGCATCCAGCGCTCGTTCGCGCCTTCCGCGACTTGGCGGCGAAGCGGAAGATTCCGCATCAAATCACGCTGGCGACCCGAGGCGGCACGGACGCCGGCGGCTTGCAGCTTGCCGGGGACGGCTCCGCCGCGATCACGCTGTCCATCCCGACGCGGTACGTGCACTCGGTCGTCGAGACCGTGCACGTCGAAGCCATCGAGTCGACGATCGCCCTCCTGGCGGCGTTCCTCGAGACGGCGGACAAGGTGGATCTGGCAGGATGAGACCGGTCAGGAGGACGCTGTTCACCGGATTCGATGTCGTCGCGACGATGGACGGCGCCGGGCGGGAGATCCGGAACGGCTTTGTGCTCGTCGACGGCGCCCGGATTGCGGCCGTCGGCGACGACCCGTCGGGAATCCGAGCTGACGAGACGGTCCGCGGCGCGGGCAAGGTCCTCCTGCCGGGGTTTGTCAACACCCACCATCACCTTTACCAGTCTCTGTTTCGGAACGTCCCGGGGGCGTCCGACGCGAAGCTGTTCGACTGGCTCCTCTTCCTCTACGACCGATGGAAGGGGATCGGGGAGGAAGCGATGCGGACCGCGGCCGCCGTCGCGTCGAGCGAGCTGCTGTTGTCGGGGGCGACGACGACCACCGACCACTGCTACCTCTACCCGCGGGGCGGGGGGGACATGCTCGACGCGGACATCGAGGGGGCGCAACAGGCGGGGATTCGGTTTCACCCGTGCCGCGGCTCGATGTCTCTGTCGAAGAAGAACGGGGGACTCCCCCCCGACAGCGTCGTCCAGAGCGAGGACGAGATTCTCGCGGACTGCCGCCGGGTGATCGAGCGATTCCACGATCCCGAGCCTCTTGCGATGCTGCGGATTGCGCTGGCTCCGTGCTCCCCGTTCTCCGTCTCGAGCGACCTGATGCGGGAGACGCTCCGTCTGGCCGACGAGTACCGCGTCCTTGTCCACACGCACCTTGCGGAGACCCAGGATGAGGAGGCGTACTGCCTCGATCGCTTCGGGC
>JAQTVA010000209.1 GCA_028707055.1 Candidatus Bipolaricaulis sp.
GCGTCGATGTGCCCGACGCGTTCCGGTGGGAGTGGCTGTCGGTGCCGCACATCTACGAGGTGCCGTTCTACTGCTACGCCTACGCGTTCGGACACCTTCTCGTCCTCGCGCTCTACCAGGAGTTCGAACGAGAGGGGGAGGCGTTCGTTCCGAAGTATCGGAAGATCCTCGAGTCCGGAGGCTCGAAGCCGCCGCTCGTCATCCTCGACGAAGCGGGTTTTGATGTACGAAAGAAGTCCTTCTGGCAGGGTGGGTTCGACGTAATCGCCGGCATGATCGACGAGCTCGAGAAGCCGAGAGGCTGAAGAAGGTCGCTACGCTTCGCGAATGTCGGCGAGGGTCGCGTCGGTCAGCGCAATCAGATCCGACGTCGCGAGTCGCACGAGGGTTCCCCGCGCGCCGGCGTTGAGGATGATGTGGGGGCGGCCGGCCGTCGTTTCATCGAGGATCACGGGGAGCGTCTGGCGCGATCCGAGCGGGCTCATCCCTCCGACCAGGTATCCGGTCAGGCGTTCGGCGTCGCGGGGCGTCGCGGGCTCGACGGTCTTGTGCCCCGTCGCTCGCCCGAGCTTGCGGGCGCTGACCGTGGCGTCGCCGGCCAAGAGCGCGAACAGGTACCCCCCGGCGTCGGTCCGGAAGACGAGCGACTTCACCACGTCGTCGTGCGGCAGGCCGAGGGCGTCGGCGGCGGGGCCGGTCCCCTTCTTGTCGTATCGGTAGATGAGCACGTCGTGCGGGATGCCTCGTTCGCGCAGCACCTGGATCCCTCGTACCGCCATCGCCCACCCCGCTAGTGCCCGAGGGCGAGTCCGTCCTTGCGGGACTCGGAACCGCCCAGGAGCGTCCCGGTCGCTTCGTCGATCCAGATTCCCTGGTACCCCCCGTACCCTCCCTCGACCCGCTCGACGCGGTGTCCCTTGTTGCGTAGGGCTGAAGCCACGTCGTCTCCGAACTCGGGCTCGAGGCAGACCCGGCCGCCGTCGCTCATCGCATCGCCGGTCGGAGTCGATGAGCCTTCGTGGCGGATGCGGGGCGCGTCGCCGGCCTCTTGAGGGTCCATCCCGTGCACGAGGAGGTTGATCAGCACCTGGACCTGCCCCTGCGGCTGCATGTCTCCCCCCATCACCCCAAACGAGAACAACGGGCGGCCGCCTCGTGTGACCATCGCCGGGATGATCGTGTGGAACGGCCGCTTGCCCGGTTGGAGAGCGTTCGGATGCTTCGGATCGAGAGAGAAGAGCGCGCCCCGATTCTGCATGACGAAGCCCAGGTCGTCGACGGTGATCCCCGATCCAAAGCCGCGGAATACGCTCTGGATCAGCGAGCAGGCATTGCGGTCCCGATCGACGGCGGTGATGTAGACCGTGTCGCAGGAGCGGGTCGGGTCCGCGCTCGCCGGAACCCGGAGGGCGGCATGGTCGGGGTCGATGCGCTCTCGCTGTCTTCGTCCGTGTTCCGGGGAGAGAAGGCCGGTCACGGAGACGCCGCCGGCTTCGGGATCGCCGATCCAGCGGGCGCGGTTCTCGTAGGCCAGCTTCTTGGCTTCGATCCATACGTGCAGCGACTCGGGGGATCGGGGACCCAGTGAAGCGAGGTCGAACCCGGAGAGGATGTTGAGCATTTCGAGGACGACGACTCCTTGAGTATTGGGCGGGAGTTCCCACACGTCGACGCCCTGAAAGGCAAGCGACAGCGGCTCGACCCACGTCGCCGCGTGAGTGGCGAGGTCGCCCTCCGTGAGGAGAGCGCCGACGCGCTTCGCGCAGGCGACGAGGCTCCGCGCGACGGCTCCGCGGTACAGGGTGTCGGGGCCGTCGCGGGCGATCTGGCGCAAGCCGGCGGCCAGGTCGCGGTTCCGGACCGTCTCTCCCTCGGCCGGGGCGCGGCCTCCGGGGAGGAACGTCGCTCGGGAGACGGGGTCGTCGACGAGCAGCGACTCGGCGTCGTTCCACGCCCGCGCGATGACCGGCGTCACGGAGAACCCGTTGTCGGCGGCGGTTATCGCGGCGTCGAAGAGCGACGGCCACGGAAGCCGGCCGAACCGGCGGTGCAAGCGAGACCAGCCGTCGACGCACCCCGGCACGGTCCACGCCAGGGGGCCGTGGAGAGGAACGCGTTCCAGACCGCGGTTGCGAAACGCGGCGATCGTCATCGCCGCCGGCGCGCGCCCGGAGCCGTTCAGCCCGAAGAGCCGCCGGGACGAGGCATCCCACACGAGGGCGAAGAGGTCGCCGCCCGGCCCGCAGCTCATCGGCTCGACAACGCTGAGCGCCGCGTTGGCCGCGATCGCGGCGTCCACGGCGCTCCCGCCCGCTCGCAACGCCTCGACGCCGGCGCGGACAGCCAGCGGCTGACTCGTGGCGACCATCCCGTTTCGGGCGCAGGCCGCCTCGCGGCGCCGGCCTCCAGCTTTCGCATCCATGGCGAAGAGGATAGAACAGACGCCGCCCCGCGGCCAGGGCTGTGGCCGGAACCGCGTTGCGCACTATAATCGACGCCGGGGAGGGATATGGACGAGCGAAAGGGCCTGCTGCGCGAGCTCTTGTCGAAGAAGCCGGCGGATGTGGCCGAGGCGTTGGCCGAGCTGTCGCGCGGGCAGGCGGCCGAGGTCATCCATCGCTTGTTCCTGCGCGGCACCGCGGTGGACACGTTGGCGGAGATGGACCCCGACGAGTCGGCCG
>JAQTVA010000041.1 GCA_028707055.1 Candidatus Bipolaricaulis sp.
GGAGAGCGGCTGGTCCGCACCCTGAAGAGGATCACGACGCGCAAGCACGTTGTCGCGATCAAGTCCGGCCGCTCCAAACGCGGCGCGATGGCGGCGGCGTCGCACACGGGATCCCTCGCGGGAGCGGACGCTGTGTTCGACGACATCATGAAGCAGTGCGGCGTTCTGCGCGCCGAGAGCGTCCAGGAAGCGTTCCACTGGGTGCGGTTCCTTTCGGACGCGCCTCTGCCAAAGGGTGACGCGGGCGTCATCGTCACGAACGGCGGAGGGATTGGGGTTCTCGCCACCGACGCCTGCGAGAAGTACGGTGTCTCCCTGTTCGACGACCAGGGCGTCCTCAAGCGGACGTTCGCCGACGTCATGCCGGCCTTCGGATCGTCGAAGAATCCGGTGGATCTTACCGGCCAGGCGACGGCCGAGGACTACGCCCGGTCCCTCGAGGCGGTGCTGGAGCGGGATGACATGCACGCCGCGATCGCCCTGTACTGCGAGACCGCGCTGTTCGACACCGAGCAGTTCGCGACCCTGTTGCGCTCGGTGTACCGCCGGTATCGGGAGAAGAAGCCGATCGTCTTCTCGCTGTTCGGCGGCGAGCGGATCGAGAAGATCCTGCGCGATCTTCGTCTCGAGGGAATCCCCGTGTTCGGGGACGTCTACGAGGCGGTGTCCGTTCTCGGTGCGCTCCTCCGCTCGTGGAAACGCCAGAATGAAGTCACGGAAGGTGACGCACCGCATCCGGAGATCGACGTGGCAGGGATCCGTGGGATTCTGCGCAAGGCCGGGGCGGACGGACGGGGGTTCCTGTTGGCGAACGAGGCGTCCGCCGTGGCCAAGCTTCTCGGGCTTCGCATGCCGCGCTCCATCCTTGCGCGCAACCTTGACGAGGCGGTGCGCGCCGCGGGCGAGATCGGCTACCCCGTCGTGATGAAAGTCGTGTCGAAGGACATCATCCACAAGAGCGACGCGGGCGGCGTGGCCCTCGACCTCGAGAACGACAACGAAGTGATTGACGCGTACCAGGCGATCCTCCAGAGTTGCCTCGCGTACAAGCCCGACGCGATCATCGAGGGGATCGAAGTCGTCGAAATGGTGAAGGCGGGCGTGGAGACGATCATCGGCGCGAGGCAGGATTCGTCGTTCGGTCCGGTGATCATGTTCGGACTGGGCGGGATCTATGTTGAGGTGATGAAGGATGTCGCGTTTCGCGCAGCTCCGATCGGGTTGACGACGGCGCGGACGATGATCGGGAGCATCCGCTCGTATCCTCTCCTGCTCGGGGTGCGCGGGGAGAGCCGAAAGGACGTCGGGGCCGCCGCGGACGTCATCGTGCGCCTCGGCCAATTGGCCGTACAGTGCCGGGAGATTACGGACATCGAAGTGAATCCGCTCGTCGTCTACGACTACGGCAGGGGAGTCATCGCAGTGGACGTGCGGATCCTGTTTGAGAATCATGGGGGTGACGCAGCGTGAAGTCGCTGATCGTAGCGTCGACGCGAGAGGGTGCTGGGAAGACGAGCGTGCTGGTCGGCCTGGCGAACGCCATCGATCGGCGGTTCGGCTACATCAAACCACTGGGTGATCGGTTCCTGTACCGGAAGAAGCGTCTCTGGGACTACGATGCCGCGCTGTTCTCACGACTCCTTGAGCTGGGCGAGGAGCCGGAGACCATGAGCATCGGGTTCGATCACTCGAAGCTGCGGTTCATGTACGACCGCTGCTCGATGGCTCAGGAACTGCGGCGAGTCGTGGAGACGTTGAGCGCAGATCGAGACGCCGTGCTCATCGAATGCGGCAAGAGCCTGTCGCACGGGGCCTCGGTGTACCTGGACCCGTTGACCATCTCGCAGGAGACCGGGTTCCCGGTGCTCATTGTCGCGGGCGGCGGAGAGGATGACATCGCCGATGATCTCGCGTTCATCGAGCGTTTTGTCGGTTCCGACGAAGCGACGGTCGCCGGTGTCGTCGTCAACAAGGTCATCCATGCCGACGACTTCCGCGACGTCCAGCTGCCGGAGATGGAGCGCCTCGGCGTGAACGTCTTCGGGGTGATCCCGTACGATCCGGAGCTGACGACCATGACGGTCGCGACGGTGGCCGATCGGCTGTTTGCCCGCGTCGTGGCCGGCGAGGACGGACTTCAGCGTGTCGTCCGCAAGGTGGCCATCGGGGCGATGTCCGTGGCCGCGGCCATGAGCGAGGCGATGATCCGGGCGGCCGACAAACTGGTAATCACCAGCGGCGATCGCAGCGACATGATCCTTGCGGCCCTCGAGGCCGGGGGCACATCGGCCATCGTTCTGACCAACAACATCCTCCCGCCGTCGAATGTGACCTCACGGGCTTCCGAGAAGAAGATCCCTCTGCTCTTGGTTCCGGGAGATACCTACGCGGTGACGATGCAGGTTGAGAAGATCGAGCCCCTGCTCACGGCCGACGAGACGACCAAGGTGGATCGGCTTCGCGAATTGGTGACGAAACACGTCGATCTGAAGGCCATTGCGGAGCTCCTGTAGCCGATGGAGAAGCGAGAGGACGGAAGGAGACTCCTCTTCCGTCCTGTGCTCCGGGCCGACCCCTCGGGAGCGAAGGCCGCTAGCTGCGGTCCTCCTCACGCTCGAGGTACTGAAGGATCGCATCGACGACGAGGTAGTTGATCGAGCGATCATGCTTCTCGCCCAGCTTCATCAGACGCTCGACGGGTTTGTCACTCATCTTCTTTTGGGGGATGTAGATCGACAGCTTGTCCAGGATCTCCTTCTTCGGCACGGAGTTCACCCCCTCTCTCGAACGGTCAACCGTTTGAGGTCGGTTCCTTCTCTTCTCCCAGAAGTTGGGAACGGCGCTAGGTTATCTCAAACTGGGGAGGTATCCATGGAGGTGAGTGGAAAGTAAGATGGAAGAATCATGGAAGAGCCGGCGCGCAGCCGGCGCAGTCGGCACGAACGAAGGAACGACCGCAGCCAACGGGCCGGCGCCGGGAGGCGTGGTGCAATGATCGAGACGGCGAGCGCGGGCGATCGATCCCTCATGCTGAGGGGATGCAGCGTGTGGGGACATCCCGGCTGTGACGCGGTGATCCTTCGCCGCGGGCGGATTGACGCGGTCGGTCGCAGCGAGGAGTTCGATGCCTGTGCCGAGGAAACGATGGATGTGGGCGGCGGCACCTTGATCGCCGGGTTCGTGGATGCCCACGTGCACCTGGTGCACACCGGACTCGTCGAGTCCGGTTGGCGCGTCGACCTGTCCGGGCGGAGCCGCGACGACACGCTCGCCACCCTGCGGGATGCGGCCCGAGCGCGAGGCCCCGAGGAGTGGGTGGTCGCGAACGGGTGGGACGAAAGCGGCTGGCAGGAGGCGCGGATGCTGACGCGCCTCGAGTTGGACGCCGTGGCGCCGTGGAACCCGATGGTTGCGGTCCGCGTGGATGGGCACGTGCTTGTGGCGAACTCGCTCGCGCTGTCGAGCGTGGCGGCGACGACCGTCGCGGCGTGCCCGGGAGACGTGGATTGGGCCTCCGGCCGAGTGTGGGAGAAGGCGGCGGCGGCCATGGTCTCGGCCGTCCGCCCGGACCGCGCCACACTCGACGAGGCGATCCGCGCCGCGTCGAGCCTGTGCCATCGAATGGGAGTCACCTCGGTGCACACGATGTGCGACGAGGTGGATCCAGACGTGCTGCGGGCGGCGGCGAGGGCACTGCGGCTGAGAATGGTCGTCGTCCCGCCGTTGGAGGCGCTGAAACCCCTGGTCGCGGCAGGCTGCAAGACGGGCGATGGGGACGACTGGGCCCGGTGGGGCGGGCTGAAGTTGTTCGCCGACGGGTCGATCGGAGCGCGGAACGCCGCGGTGAGCGCGCCGTTCCGCGACGGTGGGCGCGGAACGCTCTTCTGGGACGACGCGTCGATGGCCGAGCGGATCGGGGCCGCGGACCGCGCGGGCTGGCAGACACTCGTTCACGCGATCGGCGGGCGCGCGATCGAGCAGGTTGTTCGCGCCCACGAGACGGCGAGGACATGTCGAGCGCTGCGGCATCGCATCGAGCACTTCGAGTTGCCGGCCGACGACCACATCGAGCGGGCGCATCGCGTCGGCGTGTGCGTGTGCATGCAGCCGAACTTCGTCGGGAACTGGTCCGGTGCGGGAGGTCTTTACGACCGCGAGCTGGGGCCGAAGGCGGACGGCCGCTCGAATCCTCTCCGCGCAATCGCTGACGCGGGGCTGTGGGTCGGTTTCGGGTCGGACGGCATGCCGGTGTCTCCGCTCTACGGGCTCGCTTGCGCCGTGCGGCCGCCTCACGATGGGCAGCGGCTGAGTCTCGAGGAGGCCGTCCGGGCGTACACGGCGGGCGGAGCGTACCTGGCTCACGAGGAGGCGGACGCGGGTGCCGTCGACGTGGGAAAACGCGCGGATCTCGTCGTTCTCGATGCGACGATCGCGGGGCGCGAGGCCGAGATCGGCCGCTGGGCCATCGATCGGACGTTCGTCGGCGGCGAATGCGTGTACGATCGGACGGTGACATGATGCGAGTCGGGCTGTTCACGGATGCGTACCTTCCGGAGATCACGGGCGTCACCACGGCGGTCAGTCAACTGCGTGCCGAGCTCGAGCGGCTGGGGCACGAGACGTACGTCTATGCCCCGCGCTACGACCGGCCGCACGAAGAGGAACCGAGGACGTACCGCTTCCGCGCCGGACCGGTCTTCGCCTACAAGGCGGCGCGCATGGCGGTGCCGTACAGCCACGAGGCGGCCAAGAGCTTCGCGAGGCTCGACGTCGTTCACAGCCACACTCCTTTCTCGCTCGCGTACGCAGCCTTCGTCGCTGCGTATCGGCACGGGCTGCCCCACGTCCAGACGTACCACACCTACCTCAGTCAGTATCGCCACTACATTCCGCGGCCGATCCGCCCGTCGGTGAGGATCACGGAGAGCTACTCGGCGGCGCTGTGCAACCGCTGTTCGGTGATCACCGTCCCCACCCGCTCGATCCTCGACGAGTTGGTGCGGTTCGGCGTCCGCCGTCCGATCCGGGTCCTTCCGTTCGGTCCGGACATGACCGTCTACGCCCGTCCTGCGACCTGGGAACCTCGGAAGGCGATGGCGATTCCGAGCGATGCGCCGCTCGTCCTGTACGCAGGGCGAATGGCGGAGGAGAAGAACCTGCGCTTTGTCCTGGAGGCGTTTGCCAAGGCGCACGAGACGGTGGAGGACGTCGTGATGGTGTGGGCAGGCGACGGCCCCCTGCGCGCGGGATTGGAGGAGGAGGGAGCGCGCCTGGGGCTTCAGGGAGCGTTGCGGTTCCCCGGATTCCTCGATCGGCAGCGACTGACGGACCTGTATCGCGAAGCGGACCTCTTCTTGTTCGCGTCGAAGACCGAGACGCAGGGGCTCGTCCTCGCGGAAGCGATGGCGGCGGGAACACCGGCGATCGCCGTTCGTGCCATGGGCGTACGAGACGTCGTTGCGGACGGCGTGAGCGGGCTCCTCGTCTCCGAGTCGATCGACGAGTTCGCCGCGAGCGTGGTCGAGGGGCTTGTGAACACGGAGCTGCGCGCCCGGCTGGCCGAGGGCGCGCGTCGGGCGGCGGAGGCGATGTCTCTTCAGAACTGCGCGCGGCGTTTCGCCGAGATCTACGAGGAGAGTCGGGCCGCGGGCTCGCGCCCTCGACCTTGGCGGCGCCGAGTCCGGCGGCGCGTTCGATAGTTCGGGGACCGGCTACTCGACCGTGACCGTCTTCGCCAAGTTTCGCGGTTGATCGACGTCCGTGCCGCGGCACACGGCGATGTGGTACGCGAGGAGCTGGAGAGGAATCGAGAAGAGAATCGGCAGAGAGATCCCCGACGACGTCGGAACCGCCAAGACGTGGTCGGCCAGTCGGCGAATCGTCGGGTCGTCGGGCGTGTCGGTCACGGCTACCACGCAGCCGCGGCGCGCCTTGACCTCTTCCATGTTCGAGAGCGTCTTCTCCCTCGCGACGTCGTGCGATACGAGCATGATGACCGGCGTCCCTTCGTCGATGAGCGCGATGGGGCCGTGCTTCATCTCTCCCGCCGGGTACCCCTCGGCGTGCACGTAGGAGATCTCCTTGAGCTTGAGCGCTCCTTCGAGAGCGATCGGGAACAGGACGCCCCGTGCGAGGAAGAGGACGTCCCTCGCGTGGTGGAGGCGCTCGGCGAGCTCGAGGATCGTCGGTTCGAGGCGAAGCGCCTCGGTGATCCTGCCCGGTAGCAGCGTCAGCCGCCGAAGCTCCTCGCGGACGGCCTCGCGCGGAACCGTCCCTCGTTCCTGGGCGAGCGCCAGTCCAACGAGCCCGAGGGCCGCAATCTGCGCCGTGAACGTCTTCGTGGCGGCGACACCGATCTCGATCCCCGCACGGGTATACACAGCGGCGTCGGACTCCCGATCGATCGCCGAACGCTCGGCATTCACCAGGGAAAGGACGCGGGCTCCGCTCTCCCGCGCTCGGCGGACCGCCATGAGGGTGTCGATCGTTTCGCCGGACTGCGAGATGGCCACGACCAGGGTCTTCGGCGTCACGTGGATGCGGCGCGATCGAAACTCCGATGCGATCACGGCGCGCAGGGGGATCGGGAGGTGCTCCTCCCATAGGTACTCGGCAACGAGCGCGGCGTGGTACGCCGTGCCGCAGGCCACGAGGTACACCGCGTCGCACGCCGCCATTCCCTCCACCGAGGGAATCAGCAGATCCGCACCGTCGGCGGCCTGCTTCTCGCGGATCGTCTCCCCGGTCGAGCGAGGCTGCTCGCAGATTTCCTTCAGCATGAAGTGCTTGTAGCCACCCTTCTGGATGGACACGGGATCGATCGATACCCTGTGCGCGGGGCGTTCGACCTCGACGCCGTCGAGGTTCACGATGCGGAAGCGGTCGGACCGGATCTCGGCGAGCTCGTCGTCGAGCAGAAACTGGACGTCCGACGCCTTGCCCAGGAGGGCCGGGACATCGGAGCTGACGAACGCACCGGTCTCACCGAGGGCGACAACGAGCGGACTCCCTCGCTTCGCGACGACGATGCGGTCGGGGGTGTCTTCCGACAGAACCGCCACGGCGAAGGCGCCCGAGCACTCCGCGATGGCTTGGCGGACGGCCAGCAGGAGATCGCCTCGGTATCGCTCTTCGATCAGGTGGGCGAGGACTTCTGTGTCGGTCTCGGAAGCGAACGTGTGCCCGTCGTCGGCGAGCCGCGAGCGGAGCTCGAGGTAGTTCTCGAGGATCCCGTTGTGGACGACAGCGAGGCGCGCCGAGCAATCGAGGTGCGGGTGGGCATTGCCGTCGGTCGGGGCGCCGTGGGTGGCCCAGCGCGTGTGCCCGATGCCGATCGTGCTGCGGGTTTCTTCCGAGCGGACGCAGTCCTCGAGATCGCGGACCTTCCCCGCCCGACGGAAGCGAACCAGCCTCCCGTCACGGATGATGGCGATCCCGGCGGAGTCGTAGCCCCGGTACTCGAGCCTCTTCAGACTCTGCAGCAGGAGCGGGGCGGCTTCCTCGGACCCCACGTACCCGATAATCCCGCACATCTCATGACCACCCCCGCGTGCAGGGAAGTGTAGCCGTCCGATTCCCCATGTCCAACGGAGTCTGACCCTTTGTGCGGGGAACCGGGAGGGCTATAATCCGGCGATGGATGCGACGTCGCCGAAGGGAGAACGGATGGGCATGAGAGAAGTCGTCATCAAGGCGCTCTTGGTGGACCCCTCCAACAACTCCCCGGTCGTCCTCCTGAAGGATCGCAAGTCCCAGAAGGCTCTTCCGATCTGGATTGGAGACGCCGAGGCGATCTCGATCGCCTTCGGACTCCAGAACGAAGACTTTCCCCGTCCGCTCACGCACGCCCTGATGAAGGAGATGCTTGAAGATCTCCGGGCGAGCGTTGAACGCGTCGTCATCAAGGAAGTGAAAGACGGAACGTACTTCGCCTCCATCTTCGTCAAGGATTCCGAAGGAGGTCTTCTGGAGTTCGACGCGCGGCCGTCGGACTCCCTCGCCTTGTCGCTTCGCGCCGGCTGCCCGATCTTCATCGCCGACGCCGTGTTTGACGCTGCGGCGATCGAGTCCCCGTTCGCCGAGGAGGACGAATTTCAGGAGTTCGTCGAAGAGGACCTCGACCTGCGGGAATTCCGCCGACGCCGCGGAGAGGACGCCGCGAAGAACCAAACCAACTAGCCCCGTCAGGGGGGCTACCCTCGGACGACCTCTGCGTCCTCGGGCAGTGTGAGGATCTGCTCCGAGCTGAGCCCCTGGTTCAGCGTGATCCGTTCCACCCGGACTGTGCGTTCCCGCGCGCCGTTGACGTAGAAGACGACCTTCTGGACGAGGAAAGAGCGGCGGTCGATCCACACCATGCGCTCAAGTTGGCGCGTCTCGGCGCTGCGGACCTCAAGAACGTACGCCGTCTGAAACACCTCCCCGAGCGTCGTCTCCACCGTCGAGAAGCTGGGGCCGGAGTCCGTCCGGATCGGCGGATCGAACGCGAAGGAGTATGGCTCCGCAGGCTGCGCGGCGACGAAGGTGCCGCCGACGGCCAGGGTTGCGGGGAATCCATCGAGCGGGAATCCGCCGCCGCCCTTCACAATCCCGATCTGTAGACGCCCCGCAATCCACTCCGCTTTGATCTGGGACACGTCCAGTCCGGAGAGACCGATGGCGGCGATCGGGAGTCCGACCCAGCGCTTGACGACGAGGAGGTTCTCTCGCGGAAGGTAGTGGGAGAGAAGGTCGTTCTGCACGGCGTAAACCTCATCTCGAAGCGCCGCGGGCGCAAGGTAGCGGGCCGAGACCGCCGGCGGGGGACCGCTGACCAGCTGGACGAACATTCGCATCGGCTCGTCCGGCGTGTCCTCCTCGGTGAACTCGACCACGGCCTCCAGGTCTCGGACGCCCGCCAATGCGCGCTCGACTCGCCAGATCAGTCCCTCCACCTTGGTCGTCGGGTGGGCGTCGAGCAGATACTGCTGAATCCCCGCCCCGGTGACGATCAGACCCATGAACAGGCCGACGGCAAGGAGGATGTACCCTTGAGCGCTCATGCAATCTCATTATAATCCGCTTCTGTAGGGCGTTCAATCCGATTGGAGCGCCCGAGGAGGAAGGAATGGGCAGGGAGCGCAAGACCGTGCGACGGATGCAGGATGCCGAGGTCCACGGAAAGACAGTGATTGTACGTGTGGACTACAACGTCCCGATCGACAACGGGGTGATCCAGGACGATGGAAGGATCCGCGCCTCCCTGCCGACGCTGGGCGACCTGCTCGACCGCGGGGCCCGGGTCGTCGTGATCACGCACCTGGGACGACCGGACGGCGCTGTGGTGGAGTCGCTTCGATTGGACCCCGTCGCGCGGCGGCTGGCGGAACTCCTCGAACGTCCGGTTCGCAAACTCGACGACTGCGTCGGGCCGGACGTGCAGCAGGCCGTCCGCGCGGGGAAGCCCGGCGATGTCTTTCTCCTGGAGAATCTGCGGTTCCACGCTGAAGAGGAAGCGAACGATCCGGCGTTCTCGGATGCGCTCGCGAAGTTGGGTGATCTCTACGTCGATGACGCGTTCGGGACGCTCCACCGCGCCCACGCGTCCACGGTAGGAATCGCCCAGCGGCGTCCGGCCTACGCGGGACTCCTCGTGCAACAAGAGATCGAGGTCCTGTCCCGCGTTCTCCACGATCCGAGGCGCCCGTACATCGCCATCGTCGGGGGAAAGAAGGCCGCGGACAAGCTGGGGGCGCTGCGCGACCTCGTCGCCCGTGCGGACCAGATCCTCATCGGGGGCGGGGTGGCGTTTACGTTCCTGGCGGCATCCGGCGTCGGGGTCGGAGGCTCGACGGTGGACGCCAAGCTGTTCGACGACATCCGCAGCATCGTCCGCGACGCCGAGGAGCGAGGAACCGAGATCGTTCTTCCGCAGGACGTTGTGGCCGCGACGTCGCTCGCCGAAGACGCGACGACGAAGGTCGTTCCGGCGAACGGGATTCCAGCCGGCTGGAGCGGGTTCGACATCGGGCCGGAGACCGTCGACTCGTTCAGCCAGCACATCGCGAGGGCGAGGACCGTCGTGTGGGCGGGGCCGATGGGGGCGTTCGAGTGGGCTCCTTTTGCGGCAGGAACGCGCGGAGTCGCGGCCGCCGTCGCCGTCTCGCCGGCGTACAGCGTGATCGGCGGCGGCGAGACGGGGGAAGCGATCGCGCGGTTCGGCTTCCTGGACCGCGTCTCGTTTGTCTCCACCGGCGGGGGCGCGTGCCTCGCCTATCTTCGCGGAAAGGTGCTGCCGGCTCTCGATGTGCTCTCGGACTGAGTTTGCCCGGTTCCCGGACGAATGCTATACTCACCGCGCCTTGCGGGCATAGCTCAGTTGGTAGAGCATCAGCTTCCCAAGCTGAGGGTCGCGGGTTCGAGTCCCGCTGTCCGCTT